>JAFSWY010000102.1 GCA_017444295.1 Selenomonadaceae bacterium
AGATATGTACCCGTTCGTTAGCGGGGAGTTTAAGCCTCTGGAGCATTACATCAAACGCAAGTAGCTTGCCCTTCGGGACGGCAAAAGCGGATGCGAAACTCCCTTTACGGGAAAGAACGAGGAATGAAACGTAAAAGTTAGCTTTTCTTTTGAAATGTATAGCTTTTTATAAGTTTTCAGTAACGGTGTTGCCGAGTTCGTCAAGGAGTACATGAACGACCCGCAGAAGGCAAAATTCTCCCTTGTCTGCATGGCTCTGGGAGGGAGTTTGGGTATATATTGTGAAAGGCCGCTGACGTGATGTCAGCGGCCTTTCACCTATGAGGAAAATCTTATACTACTCTCCGTTAGAAATTTTATTTCTTACGGAGAGTGTATGAGACGTTCTCGGATGAAATCCTATAAAAGATTTAAAATTTTAATCCGAGATAAGTATTAGGAGGACAACTCCGCAGCGAGGGATTCCACTTTCAGGTATTTTTTGTACTGCCGTATGAACTGTTCGTAGCCTGCTGCCTCTGCCGCATCGGGCGGTACCTCCGTTGCATGGAACTTTCGGAAGACATGGTTCTCCAGGTAGTCCTCCAAGGGAAGCTCATCATCACGAAGGGAATAGGCCGCCAGCAATGCAATGCCCCAGGCCCCGCCCTCGCCGGCAGTCTCCATGACCGCAATCGGCGTGTTGAGTGCCGCCGCAAGGATTTTCTGGGCGACACCCGGTGTCTTGAAGATGCCCCCGTGGCCGATCACCCGGTCGATTTTTGCGCCCTCTGTTTTGAGAAGGGTGTCGATGCCGAGCTTCATGGCCGCAAATGCCGTATAAATCTGCATGCGCATCATATTGGCCAGAGAGAATTTCGCCTTGGCCGGATGCAGGAACATGGGACAGCCCTGGGACAATCCCACGCCATGCTCCCCGGAGTAGAAGCAGTAGGCCATCAGGCCGCCGCAGTCCTCCTCGCCTTTTTCCGCTTGCCGGAACAAGGTCTCATAGACTTCTGATGGAGTTTTTTCCACGCCAAAAGCTGCAAGGCATTCGTGGAAGATATTAGCCCAAGCGTTGATGGCTGTGCTGCAATTGTTGGAGTGGGCCATGGCCACAAGCTTGCCGGAAGGCGTTGTCACCATGTCCAGATTCTCATAGACGCGGGACAGTTCCTTTTCCAGAACCAGCATGGCAAAGGCGGAGGTTCCGGCGGAGATGTTGCCTGTCCTCACCCGCACGCTGTTCGTGGCCACCATGCCGGTGCCTGCATCGCCCTCGGGGGGGCACAGGGGAATCCCGGGAGCCAGATTGCCGGAAAGGTCCAGCAGCTTGGCGCCTTCTTCCGTGAGCTTGCCTGCGGATTCCCCGGCAACGAGCACCTTCGGCAGGATGTCGCGGAGGTTCCAGGCAAAGCCTTTTCCCCGGACCAGTTCATCGAATTGGTCCAGCATGTTCCCGTTGTAATCCCTTGCCGCGATATCCATGGGAAACATGCCGGATGCCTCGCCGATGCCAAGGCATTTCTGCCCCGTCAGTTTCCAGTGAACATAGCCTGCAAGGGTCGTAAGGAAACGCACCTCGCCGACGTGGGGCTCCTCCTGCAAAATTGCGTGATAGAGATGGGCGATGCTCCAGCGCTGGGGGATGTTGTACTGGAAGAGCTTTGTCAGGACAGCCGCGGCATCTCCCGTCATATTGTTGCGCCAGGTACGGAAGGGCGCAAGTTGACGACCCTCCCCGTCAAAGGGCAAATACCCGTGCATCATGCCGCTGATTCCGATGGCCGCAACACGGCGCAGCTCGATTCCATAACGCTCCTTCACGTCTTTCCGAAGAGCTGCGTAGCATTGCTGCAAGCCGGTCCATGCCTCGTCCAGGCCATAGGTCCAAATGCCGTCCACAAAGTGGTTTTCCCAGGCGAACTCGCCCTTGGCGAGAATGGCGCCCGCACCGTCGGCCATGACGGCCTTGATTCGCGTTGAGCCGAGCTCTATGCCAATGACTGCTGTCCCGTTTTCGATGGTTTCTTTTGCGTCCGTCATGTCATATTCTCCCATGGTGTCACAAAAGTTTCATTCCGTTGCTTGCGCCGATGCGGTCAGCTCCGGCCTCCACCAGCTCGGCGGCAAATTCCGGCGTGCGGATGCCGCCGCTTGCCTTTACCTTTGCCTTGCCGTCCACGGCCTTTTTCATCAGTGCCACATCATGGACAGTGGCCCCTCCCGTGCTGAACCCCGTGGAGGTCTTGACAAAGGCGGCCCCTGCGCGCACGGAAAGCTTGCATGCCTCTTCCTTTTCTTCGTCCGTCAGCAGGCAAGTCTCGATGATGACCTTGACAATGGCAGGTTTTGCCGCCTCCACGACGGCGCGGATATCCTCTTCCACAAAGTCCATGCGGCGGTCCTTGATGGCACCGATGTTGATGACCATGTCCACTTCCCCGGCACCGTCCGCCACGGCCTGCCTGGCCTCAAATGCCTTTGCCGCAGTGCTCATGGCACCCAAAGGGAATCCCACAACACAGCAGGTTGTGACACCCGAGCCCTTGAGTTCGGATGCCACCAGGGGCACCTGGCAGCTGTTCACGCAGATGGAGGCAAAACCCTGCTCTCTTGCCTCGGCGCAGTAGCGCTTGATGGTTTCCTGGGTAGCCTCGGGTTTCAGCATCGTGTGGTCCACAATCTTTGCAATTTGCATTTCAAATCATCCTTTCATGGCCTTTTTCTTTTCCCTTTCGTTGATGACGTAGTTGTAAATCAGGACAAAAATCAGCAGGGCGCCCCAGATGATCTGGCGGTAGAAGTTGGAAATGCCCTCGTACATGTTGAGCCAGCTTGAAACCATCTGCACGATGACAATTGCCACGATGACACCGCTCATGTTGCCTTTGCCGCCGTAGGGATCCACGCCGCCCAGCACGGCAATCAGGATGGCTTCCATGAGATAGGAGGCACCGTAGTCTGCCTTGGCGGAGTTGAAACGTCCCAGCATGATGATGCCGGCAACCGCGCTCAGGACACCGCTGAGCATGTAGTTGTACACATAGAGCTTGATGTTGCTGAACCCGGTAAAGGTCGAGGCCTTGACGCTGGTGCCCAGCATGCGCAGTTTGTAGCCAAGGGTGGTCTGGCTCATGATGAAGGCCGCAATCGCAGCAAACACGACGAAAATCAGAATGGTCACCGGGATGCCCGCCACATTGCTGTTCATGGAGGCGGAAAGCTGCGGGGGAAGCCCGCCCAAGGTGCTTCCGTTGGTCAGGACGATGGCGCAGCCCATGAAGAGCGCCTGGGTTCCCAGGGTTGCCAGAATGGGCGTGATGCCGACGACACCGATGAGAAGGCCGTTGAGCGCCCCGCAGAGCATTCCGATGATCAGTGCCATGACGCAGGCAATGAGAATCAGGGAGGCCACAGAGCCCCCGTCCGCGCCTGCCGCATTGGCGACCAAGAACTTCGCCATCAGCACCGCGCAAAGATTTGCCACGGCCACGACACTCAGGTCAATCCCCGCCGTGAAAAGTGTAAAGGCCATGGCGATGGCCAGCAGCCCGAACTCCGGGAACTGCTTGCCCATGGACTGGAAATTCGATACGCTCAGGAACAAGGAGCCCTTCAAGGCCACGCAAATGGCAAAGGTGACGACGAATACCAGAAGCAGCCGCGCCAGGTTCTTGTCCCTCTGAATCATGTTCTGCAGTGTTCCCATGGACTAATCCCCTCCTTCCAGCTTCACGTTGAGCCTGCGTTCATCGCGCTTGGCCTGGATGGCCGAGATCGCAGTTCCGATGATGATGATGGCTCCCGTGAATACCTTTTGCCATGTGGTGGATATATCCAGCAGAATGAGGCTGTTGTCGACGACGGTCAGAAGCGCCATGCCGAGCATCGCGCCCAGCACGGTTCCCTTGCCGCCCTCCATTCGGACGCCGCCCAGCACGCAGGCCGCGATGACCGTGAGCTCGAGGCCTTCCAGATTGTTCGGGTGGACGGCCAGGAGCATCGTCGCCCGCAGAACCCCCACCAGTCCTGCCATGCAGCCGGAGAAGGCATAGATGAACATCAGTGTGTTGAACACGTTGAACCCTGCGCGCTGCGCGGCCTTTTCGTCGCCGCCGATGGCATAGATTCCGCGCCCCAGCATGGTCTTGTTCAGGATGAACCACCCCGCGAAGATCAGCAGCACCATGAGGATGACCCCGATGGGCATGTCCGAGGTCAGCCCGGAAACGGAGTTGGTCACGGAGAAGAGCTTTGCCTGCCCCAGCTCGTAAAGGGGCTGGCAGAGGGGGTATTCCCGGGACTTGAAGACGCCCTGCATGATACCAAAGCATATGCTGCTGGTACCCAGGGTGACGATGAGCGCCGGGAAGCGGAACTTGGCGATGATATAGCCGTTCACGAGACCGATGGCAAGGCCGATCAGCATCGCCACCAGAAAGAATACCAAGGGATTTTCGGTCACATGCTCCAACTGCGAACAGACGATGAACATCGACATGGAGGCGATGGCAGGGAAGGACACATCAACACCGCCCGTAATGATGACAAACATTTCACCGATGCAGAACATCGCCGGAATCGAGAAGGCACGGATGATATCGACGAGGTTGTTCCCCGTGAAGAACTGCCCGCTCTTGACCTCGATTGCCATGCAAAGCAGCAGGAGGACAAGGGCCACATAAAATTCCGTGGATTTCAGGACTCTTTTCAATTTCATGCTAATTCCCTCCTTTCACCTTAATTCGCGAGCTCGGCCAAGCGATTCTCTTCCAGCCCTTGGGTGGAAAGGGTTGCCGCCAGCCGCCCGGATTGCATGACCATCACGCGGTTGCAGTTCGTGAGGACCTCCGGCAGGTCGTCGGAGATGATGATGACCGTCAATCCCTGCTGCGCCAGCTTTTTCACGAGTTCGTAGATATCGAATTTCGCGCCGATGTCCACGCCCACCGTCGGGCCGTTCAGGATGAGGATCTTGAGGTCCAGGGCCAGCCACTTCGCCAGCACGCATTTCTGCTGGTTGCCGCCGGAGAGGGTTCCGACGTTGTTGTTGATGTCGTGGGCGGCAATGGAAAGCTCCTTGACCCAGTGATGGCTCATTTCGTCGATTTTGTTTCGGTCAATGGCACCCAGGGCATTGGCATAGTCGTTCCAGCGCTCGATGGAGATATTGTCTGAAATCGGCTGGGAGAGGAAAAGCCCCTCGGTCACGCGGTCGCTCGGCAGATAGCCGATGCCGTTCCGGATGCCGTCCTTGATGGAGTGGATCTCCGCTTTTTTTCCCTCGATGAAGATCTCGCCGGAATCCGCGGTATGATAGCCAAAGAGCGTCTCCGCCAGTTCCGTGCGCCCGGAGCCGAGAAGTCCCGTGATGCCCACGATTTCGCCTTTCTTCAGGGCAAAGCTGATGTCCTTGAAGCCGTTGGCAAGGCTCAGGTTCCTGACCTCCAGCACCGTGGGCGCATCCTTTTGGGTGTACTCGAAACGGTGGGTCACGATTTCCCTGCCCGTCATGTAATAGGTGAACTTGTCCTGGTCCAGCTCCTTGGTGCTGCCTGTTGCCACGTTTTTCCCGTTGCGGAAAATCGTGAAACGCTCCGCAATCTCAAAGACCTCGTCCAGCTTGTGGGAAACAAAGAGAATGGCGATTCCCTGGGACTGCAGCTGCTTGATGAGCTTGAACAGCGTCTTGACCTCCCGCTTTGTGATGGCGGTGGTGGGCTCGTCCATGATGATGAGTTTCGCATCGTTGAGGAGCGCCCTGCTGATGGCGATCATCTGCCGTGTTCCAAAGGTGAGGTTTTCCACGGTTTCGTCCAGGTCGATATCGAGGCCCAGCTTGGCAACGGCTGCCTCGGCAATCTGCTGCATGCGCTTCTTGCTGACAATCTTGCGTCCTGCGGCCACCTCCATGTTGAGCGCCAGATTTTCCCGCACCGTCAGGTTCGGGAACAAGGACAAATCCTGGTAGATGACCTGGATCCCATTGGCAATTGCCAATTGCGGCGTCATGCGGTCATAGGTCTTCCCGTCGATTTCAATGGTTCCCGTATCCGGCGTATAGAAGCCGGAGATGATGTTGATGATGGTTGATTTTCCGCAGCCATTTTCGCCGGCAAGGCAGTGGATCTCGCCCTTTCGGATGTCCAGGTTTACCCCGTCCAATGCTTTGACACCGCCAAAGTATTTTCGGATGTTGTCCGCCTTGATGATATACTCTCCCGACATTGACTGTCCCCCCTTGTTCATGTCGTATACTAGAGAGCGTTAGAATTTCCCGAAGGGAAAGCTCTTACGCTCTCTGCATATACCGCGAACGAATTGTAACGAGATGTAAATTTTACTGTTCGCGAGTATAAAAAATGCGTGGCTGCCAGAGCAGCAGCCACGCAAAGAGCTCGGATGCCCCGAGGCTTGGAAATCAGAAGTTATAGTTGTCCACGTTGTCCTTGTTGATGGCGATCCAGCCGGCGCCCATGAAGAGCTGGGGGTTGTCCTTGTCCTGGACCAGCTTGCTGTAGGACTTCAGGCCCAAGTCCGTGCCATCGGCCATCTTCTTGCCCTCAAGCACCTGGCGAGCCATGACGCACATGGCATATCCTGCCTCGGCAGGATCCCAGAGGGTGATGTAGGAAAGGGAGCCGTCCTTGACGAGAGCGCGGCACTCGTTCGGCATACCCGTTCCCACGACGAATACCTTGCCCTTCAAACCGAGCTCATTGATGGCGCGGGCAATGCCCGGAGTGTCCATGGAGGAGGTGCCGACGAATCCGGTGACCTCGGGATGGGACTTGATGACTTCCTTCGCCACCTGATATGCTTTCTCGGAATTGTTCTCGGACTCGACGCGCTTCGGGTTGTCCAGAAGGGTCAGCCCGGGATATTTCGCCTGCTGCTGTGCAACAGCGCCGTTTGCCCACTCATTCTGGGAAGCGTTGGTCAAATGGGCGACCATCGTGGTGTAGACGCCTTTTCCGCCCATGGACTCCTGAAGCTTGTCCATGATGAAGGCACCGTATCCGGCATTGTTGAAGGCCTCGAGATCGTAGTCCACGTTCTTGCAGGTGGAGCCTTCATGGGTGATGACGACGATGCCCTTGTCACGGGCCTCCTTCAAAACGGGGTCGCAGGCAGCCGGATCCACCGGAACCACGCAGAGTGCATTGATGCCCTGGTTGATGACATCCTGGATGACCTGGACCTGCTGTGCCGCATCCGTGGCAGCCGGGCCCTTCTGGTAGGCATTGATGCCGGTGTCAGCCGCATACTGCTTCACGCCCTCATCCATGCGGGCAAACCAGCCGTTGGAGGAGTCCTTGACGACGACGGCGATTTTCCAGTCCTTCTTGTCGCCCTTGGTCGCCACATCCGTCGTCTCCACCACGCGCTTTACGTCTGCCGCAGGAGCCGAGGAACTTCCGCTGCTATTGCCGGCGGTATCACCGCCGCAGCCCGCGAACCCCAGACAGCACATAGCACCCAGTGCCAATGCCAACAACTTCTTCTTCATGTACAATTCCTCCTTAAAAAAGTGAATGTGATTACATGACACCCTTCTGCAGAATCACACAGCCGTAAGGTTGACGCTCGCCTGTGGATACCGTCACAAAGGCGTTTTTGCCCTTTTCGTAGAAGTCAAAGCGGTCAATGTAGCCTACGCAGGCCTCGCCTTTCGGCTCATTGCGCTTGACAGCCTCGATGAAATCATCCCAGATCTTGGGGCGACCTATTTTTTCACGGAATTCCTCCATGACATCCATGATCATGACAGGATGTTCCACATACTCCGAGTCCAGCGGCATGAGCTGCAGGATGGCATCCACCATCTCAGCGGCACCGATGCCGTCCGCATCAATCGTGATGCCCGATTTTGCCATGGAAACCGCCGGATAGAAATCATCGGCAATGACAATCTGGTCTCCATGCCCCATATCAGCCAGAGCCTTCAAAAGAGTCGGGCTGATGCACTTTGGAATGCCTTTCAACATAACCTTGACCCTCCCATGAGTTTATTTTGGCCTCTCCCAAGCTCTTAATTGTGCTGGGCGAGGAAGTCATCGACCTCTTTCCGCGTCGGCATGGACGGTGTCGTGCCGATTTTCTGGACGGACAATGCCGCCAGTGCGTTGGCAAAGCGTGCCGCCGTCCAAAGATCCATTCCCTCGGCAAGCCCGGTCAGAAGCCCTCCGTTGAAGGCATCCCCTGCGCCGGTGGTGTCCACGGCATTGACCTGGAAGGCGGGCAGGATTTCCTCGCGGCCGTTCTCCGACAGGAACACGCCCCTCCCGCCAAGGGTGATGATGACCACCTTCACGCCCTTGTCATAGAATACCTTTGCGGCCTTCTTTGCCGCCTCCAGACCGTCTACCGGCACGCCGGTCATCATCTCTGCCTCGACCTCGTTCGGCGTTACCATGTAGACCTTGGAAAGGAATTCATCGCTGACCGGCTGGTAGGGCGCTGTGTTCAGTATCACCTTGCAGCCACATGCAACCGCCAGATCCACCAGACGCTCATTGGCATCCTGGTTGACCTCCAATTGCAGGAGCACGTATTCGCATTCCTCCAGCAAGGGGCGCAGGGCATCGACTTCTTCCGCCGTAATCGTGCTGCATGCGCCCGGCACAATGATGATCTGGTTTTGGCTTGTCTTTTCGTCCACCATGATGATGGCGGATCCCGTGCCCACTTCCTCGTTGTAGAGAAGGTGCTCCTTGCTGAAGGACAGCTCGTCCATGGCCTTGAGTGCCACATCCGCGAAGGAGTCCCGTCCCATCTTCGTGATCATGGCCACATCAGCTCCGGCCTTGTGGGCGGCAATGCCTTGGTTGAAGCCCTTTCCGCCTGCGCCCAGCTTGAACACGGAGCCTTTGACCGTCTCGCCGGGTTTTGGCAGATGCGCGGCCCTCGCCATGAGATCCACGACAAAGCTACCGAAAACCGCTACTTTTTTCCCCATTCGTAAGCCTCCTCAAAATGGTTTTGCGAAACAGACTCAGGAACTGTGCATCAATAATCGCTTCATTCTGCTTGTCTGAATCCGTCATGGCTGTGTTGTCGTTGTTCGACATAGCCCCGCTATGACTCACTCCTCCGCCTTGCCACGACGGATTCATCCTTCGCATACTGTAGCGATTATTTTCGCACAGTTCCTTACTCAATGTTGCGATGGCGTGATTCCATCTGCGCCGCAGTGAGCCCCATAGTTTCTCCCAGCAGGATGACCATGATATCAAACAGGAGGAAGAGATGCTGCTCGAAGAGGTTGCCCATGGGCTGCACGGAAGGAACGACACGGGTATCTGTTCCCTTGTACACGCAAGCCGGAAGGAAGAGCACATGGTCTGCCTCCTGGGGTGTGCGTTCCCCGGGACTCCCCGTGATGACGAGCCGACGCGCCCCCGTCTGTTTTGCCTGGTCCAGCAGATAGTCAATGTGCCCGATTTTGCCGGACCCGTTGACGGCGATGAAAAGATCCCCCTTTTGCATGCCCGGAGTCGTATCGTCCCACAGCCAATGGACTTCCTTGCCAAGATGCATGAGGCGCATCGCGAAACTGCGCGCGGCAATTCCCTCGCGGCCTGCACCGACGACAAAAATCCGGTTTGCCGCACGGATGGCATCCATGGCCGAATTGAGTTCCGTTTCATCCTGGGCCTCGAAGACACGCTGATGCTCGGACAAAACCGTTTGGTAAAGCTCCCTGTAACTGCTCATCTGGTCACCTCTTTTTCAATATTCAGCTGTCTGTTCCGCATCTTTCAAACAATGTATACATTATACCACTTGACTTTTTGAATGACAATGGCATTTTATGCATCATGGGCACAAAATCAAAATTATTTTTCTTTTTACTCAACTCTTCCACTTCCAAAACGTTTGAAAGACCTTGAAAAAGCAAGGGGGCGTTTATTTTGCTCTTTCAGCCCTCTGCCTGCGCATATTTCAGCATGTCTCCCACAGAACGGAAGGTGGCTTTGGCTTTTTCCTTTACCAGGGGATTGGCATTTTCCATGGCAAAACCGCCAAAACGCTCAATCATTGACAGATCATTCAAATCATCGCCGATCACATAGATGGGATAATTCTCCCATCCCATGCCGGTCTGCAACTGGGCTAACCCTGTCCCCTTGTCGTTTCCCACGGAGCATACGTCCACATAATGAAGATTCACCTCAGCGATCACCAGTTTACCGAAACGCCTGTTGATATCTGCCGCCAGTTCCTCTGCTCGTCCTGCAGATGCGGCGGCAAAGCACATTTGCATTACATGGGGGATTCCCAGGGATTCTTCCCGGGTAACCTCGGCCAATCCTGCGTGGCGCAGTGGATTGTCCGGGTCCGGCGCGTTCCAGTGGGCAAACGTCTTCTTCCCCTGAAGCAGCATCACATAGGGACTCTCTTTGGCTATGTCGTGCGCCCACAGCTGCTCTACAACCTCCATCGGCATTTCTGCGCCAAAAATCTCCTGCTCGTTTTCGTCGAATACGACTGCGCCATTGAGCCCGACACAAAAATCCAGCTTTATGTCGTAATTCTCAAGCCCCAGCCTGGCCAGTTCCAGATTGCGCCCTGTCACCAGGCCGAATTTGTTGCCATCTGCCTGCCATTCCTTGATCGCGGCCACATCCTCGGGAGAAATCCCTTTCTCCGTATCATTCAATGTTCCGTCAAAATCACTTGCTGCTATTTTCAAACTGGCACCTCCATCTGATTCTCTGCCATCTTTCATAGAATCATCCTTCAATATAATATAAGGCATTGCTCAAGTTTTGCCAACCGCAAAATTCTCCCTTGTCTGCATGGCTATGGAAGGCAAGAGAGGATCATCCTTGAAAACAGCCTTTCTTTTTGATACACTGTAAAATGAGATTGAAAGAGTATCAGAAAGGGAGGGATACACTTTTGAAGCGGATTGAGCGGATTTTTGAATACATTCGGCAGGAGTCGGGCAAGTACAAGAAGGAACAGCTCAAGGGGCAGGTGGGGCTGGACGCGCAGCAGATCGCGGATGCCCTTGACATCCTGCGGAACAATGTCTCCATGGAACTGAACGTGCTGCATCGGCAGAACCGCATCGTAAAGATTTTGGGGCGGCCTGTGCGCTATTTTGACAGGGAGACACTGGAGAATCTGGGGGGAGCCGATTTGGGGGCGGGGCCTTTGGAGTTCCGCACGATAGAGGAGTGCATCAAGGATTCCGTCGGTGGGCAGTCCCGGCCCTTCGAGCGGCTCATCGGCGCGGAGACCAGCCTCAAGGTGCAGGTGGAGCAGGCGAAGGCTGCCATCCTCTACCCGCCGGATGGGCTGCACACCCTGATCGTCGGGCAGACGGGCGTGGGCAAGACCCTCTTTGCCCATATGATGTTCGAGTACGGCAAGGTCATGCACCGTTTCGCGGAGGATGCACCTTTTATCACCTTCAACTGCGCGGACTACTACAACAATCCCCAGCTGCTCATCTCCCATATCTTCGGCCATATCAAGGGCGCCTTCACGGGGGCGGATTCTGCCAAGACGGGACTGGTGGAGGAGGCCGACGGGGGCATCCTGTTCCTCGATGAGATCCATCGTCTGCCGCCGGAAGGGCAGGAGATGATTTTCTACTTCATGGACACGGGAACCTTCAACCGCCTGGGGGAAACTGCCCGCAGCCGCAGCGCCAAGGTGCTCATCATCGGGGCGACCACGGAGGACCCGGATTCCGCACTGACCAAGACCTTTGTGAGGCGCATTCCGAACATCATTGCCATCAAGCCGCTGGCGGAGCGTTCCCTGCCGGAAAAGCTCGACATCATCAAGCTCCTGTTCGGCGATGAGGCGCAGCGGGTGAAGAAGCCTGTGCGCATCAGCGTGGAGTCCATCAAGGCGCTCATCGGCAGCATCGGCAACGGCAATGTGGGGCAGCTCAAATCCAACATCAAGCTGCTCTGCGCCCAGGCATTCCTGAACGGCCTTGACAATCCGGACTACATTGAGGTGGATTTCCGCATGCTGCCGCCCAATGTGAAGAACGGCCTCCTGACGCTCTCGGCAAACCGTCACGATCTTTCGGAACTGGCGAAGTACATTGACGAACCTCTGGTGATCACTCCTTCGGGGGAAAAGCGCATCCTGGAGGAATCCGAGTCGGACCGCGATGCCTTCAATTTGTACCGTGTGGTGGAGGACAAGGTGAAGCTCCTGAAGGGGGAGGGGATCAGCGCCGGTCTCATCAAGCAGATGGTGGCCTCGGATGTCAATGTCTACATCAATTCTCTTTATAATAGGAAAGATTCTGTCAGCATGACCACGCGGGAGCGGCTGCTCAAGATCGTGGATGCCTCCCTTGTGGATTTCTCGGAGCAGGTGTCCCTTGTGGTGCAGAAGCGGCTGAACCGCAGCTATCGGGACCGCTTCCTCTATGCCTTCAGTCTCCATCTTTCTGCCTTCCTGAAACGGGTGAAGGCAAATGAGACCATTCCCTACACGGAAATCGGCGGGGAAATCCAGCAGGACTCCCCCTATTTTCAGGTGGCATTGGAAATCAAGGAGTTGATTGAGAAACAGTATCATATTTCCGTACCCCAGGTGGAGGTGGCGTATATCGGCCTCCTGCTGGAATCCTCGGAGGACGATGACCTGGAGGAGCATGTGGTGATCCTCGTGGCCACGCATGGCAGGAGCACGGCGACCTCCATGGTGGAGGTGGCGCAGAAGCTGTTCAGCGTCAGCGATACGAATCTCATCCCCGTGGATATGCCCTTGGATGTGAAGCCCCAGGAAATCCTCGACAAGATGGTGGCTCTGCTTCGGGGCGTGAACTGCTCCAGCGGCGTGCTCATCCTTGCGGACATGGGCTCCCTTTGCAATTTCGGTTCCATGCTCATGGAGCAGCTTGGCATCAAGGTGCGCACCCTCGATATGGTGTCCACGCCCCTGATCCTTGAGGCCATGCGCAAGGCGGATATGGTGGGGATGGACATCGATTCCATCTATGAGTCCCTGCGGACCTTCAAGGGCTATGAGACCGTGGATTTTGCAGGGGAAGAGGGGACGGGGCAGCGGGAGGCCATCGTCACCATCTGTTCCACGGGGCAGGGGGCGGCACTGAAGCTCAAGGCCCTGGTGGAGGAAATCCTTCATCATACGGGCCGGGGCGTGGAGGTCATTCCCATCGGCCTGGTGAAGATGGAGGAAAAGATCCGGGGGATCATGGAGGAGTACAAGGTCATCGGTGCCGTGGGCATGAAGAAGCCGAAGCTGGACATTCCCTTCATCCCGCTGGAGCAGCTCATTGGCGGCGATGGGGAGCAGATGCTCACGGAGCTGGTCTTCAGCCATGAACTGAGCCTCGTGCCGAGGGAGCGGAACAATCTGGTGGTGCATCGGCTCTGCGAGGAGTCCCTGCAGAAATTCCTCACTTACCTGAATCCGGCAAAGGTCATGGGGGTATTGCTGGAGTTTGATGCGGCTCTGGAAAAGGAATTGGGAAAGAGCTTCACCAATCCCATCCGCATACGTCTCATTGTCCATTGCGGCTGTGCGCTGGAACGCGTGGTCATCCGGGCGCCGCTGGTCTACAAGGGCGACAAGTCAAAGACCGATGGGAAGAAACTGGAAGCCCTGCGAAAGGCGGCGGCGATCTTCGAGAAGGCATTGAAACTTTCCATCGAGGAAGATGAGCTTTACTTCATGGCGAACATGATTTGAGGTACGTAGGCGGGAATATTCTTGTATACATGCTCTGCTATGAAAATATGATTGACAAGCATATGTAATATAATTATAATGAATACTGTCGCAAGACAGTACATCATAAGAGGGGAAGTTTATGTCGGCATGGATTGAGCATTGCAACATGAAAACTTCCCTTTCGCATGTGCAGGTAGAGCATTTGAGGAAGATCTCGGCATGCATTCCCTTTGTGGCGGATCTTGTCCGTGCCCGTCTCAGGCTTTATGTTCCTGCGTTGCGGGAGGGATCTTATTCGTTGGTGGAGGATGTGTGCCCATCCACAGTGATTCCTGTCGCGGGGGAACCTGCCCGGGAAACGGAAATGTATCGGCCGGATGAGCCGCTGGTCAGGGAAACCTTTTGCGGGGGAACCTCCCTCACGCAATGGAGGGAGTCGGAGACAGGCACGACAGGGGTGAGGACGTGCCCCTTGAAGGATTTCAATGAGAAGTGCATCGCGGTGGTCTCCCTTTCCTTCCAGCTTGTGCGGCCCATGGAGGAATACGCTCATCTCCTGTATGGGGCAGAAATGGTGCTCCTGCATGGGGGCAGGAATGACCCGGCCATGTACCGCCGCCTGACGACGGAGGACGGGATTCTCATTGCCGATCGTTTTCACCGCATTGTTTTTGCGGATGAGATTGTTTTGCATATCTACCGCGCTTTGGGTGTGGGGAGCCTGTTGGGAAGGAACGTCAAGGACAACTGCCTCAGGCGCGGCATCGACAGGGAAACCGTTGCCAGGGAGTTTCCCTGGGAGAGGGAGATGCAGGCGGGGGACCGGAGCTTGAAGGAACGCCGGCTGGATTTCTCCGAGGGCGGGAATGACCTTGGGACGATCATGGTTCTTTCCGATATCACGGAATTGCGGCGGCGGGAGCAGGAGGCCAGGATCCAGGAAGCGCTCATCCAGAGGATAGAAGCCCTGGAAGACGAGCTCCTGCACCTCAAGGATTCCCTGGAGATGCGGAAGCTCCTGGACCGCGCGAAAGGAATCCTCATGTCAACCCACAATCTCACGGAGGAGGAAAGCTACCGCCGCATCCAGCGCTATGCCATGATGAAGCGGATGACGATCAAGGAGGTTGCAGAAGCCGTGCTGAAAGCGGCAAAAAAATAGATGGTTCTTTATTTTAGGAGGAATGCGATTATGATGGCACTTAATTTCCGCGAAGAGAAGCATAAGAAGATGTTGATTGCGCGTGCCAAGCGATGCACCGTACGCCTTGGCGATATCAGCGCACAGTTCCCGGAGAATTCCATTGTGTGGATCACCACGGGGGAGAAGGGGGAGCAGAAACAGAAGCTCTACACCGCTTTTCTGGACAAGGTTCGCGTGAAGACCATGGGGACCCTGACATCCAAGGATCTGGACAACCAGAACCCGGAAATCACCACCAGGGAAGATCTCATTGCCGATTTCGAGAAGATTTACAAGAGGCGCATTCTCATGGAGGATACGGTGACGGTGATCTATTTCACGGAAGTCATCGGACTGTAATACTTATCTCGGATTAAAATTTTAAATCTTTTATAGGATTTAATCCGAGAACGTCTCATACACGCTCCGTAAGAAATAAAATTTCTAACGGAGCGTAGTATAAGAAAAGGAGTGGAAAATAATGTGCAGAATCGGCTCCATTAAGAGCAAGGTTCCCATCCAGCCGTCGACGGCATTGAAGCTCATGCTGCCGCAGCAGGAGGGACATGATAATTCAGGCTTTGCCATGGTGATGCAGGATCTCTATGGCATCTTTTCCGGGAACAAGGACAAGCCGCTCCTGTCCATGGCATGCACCCAGCGCGGCGCACAGTTGGTGGAGAACTATATGGATGCCCACAACTTCGTGCAGATCGCGGAATGGATTCCCATTCCCGACAAGCGCCCGGGGCTCGATATCCAGGCGATGCCTTACTATATCTTCCGCAACTACGATTATCCGGAGGATGCGGAAAAGATGACGAAGCGACAGCGGGAGGACCTTCTTCTGGATACCCGCCTTGCCCTTCGGAAGCTGCTGGAGGAAAGCGGGCAGGGTTTTGTCTATTCCTTCTGGCCCGATGTGCTGACCTTGAAGGAAATCGGGGATCCCAGTGACATCGCTACCTATTTCCATCTTTGGGATGACAATGGCTGCCTCGTGGCGAAGTCCATCGTGGCCCAGTGCCGCCAGAACACGAACTATGCCATTGTCCGCTATGCGGCGCATCCCTTCTTCCTGCAGGGCTACACCCTCTGCGCCAACGGGGAGAACACCTTCTACACGAAGAACAAGGAGTTCCAGAAGTCGCTGCACCGAGGCTACATCGGGTTCGAGTCGGACTCCCAGTGCTTCCTCAACACGCTTCATTACGTCCATCACGAGCTGCAATGGCCCCTGGACTATTACAAGCATGTGATCACTCCCCTGCCCTTCGAGGAAATCGAGGAGCGGGAGGACAGGGAGGTCCTGACGGGAATCCGCCAGTCCCTTGCGAACCTTGAGATCAACGGGCCCAACACGGTCATCGGCGTGCTGCCGGACTGCCGCATGGTGACCTGCTGCGACTCCAAGAAGCTCCGTCCCGTGGTGGTGGGGCGTGACGAGAACATGGTGGCGATTTCCTCCGAGGTCTGCGGCATCAACGAGATCCTGCCGGACCGCGACATGACGAAGGACATCTATCCCAATGAGAGGGAGATTGTCGTCGTTGACAACGATTTGGAGGTGACGAGATGGAAGCAGTAAAGACACAGGACGTGGGAGTCAACGACCTTCCATGGGTCATCGAGTACCATGCGGATCGCTGCACCATGTGCGGAAGCTGTGTGGCAAGCTGCTCCTTCAAGGCCATCAAGGTGGAAGTGCAGAAGAAGTCCGTCACCGTCTCTGAGGAAAGCCAGCCGAAGCCCGTGCATCATCACATGGCCCTGCCTGTCATCAAGCAGGTGGCGAGCCTCACGGATTTCTGCCGCGGCTGCGGCATGTGCGAGAAGGTATGCCCCAACAACGCCATTCATCCCGTGCGGAATCCCGACACGAGGAAGACGCTTCTCTCCCGCGACAACGGCCCCATCAAGCGGGGCGGCCGCACGAACCTCAATGCCCAGCGCACCCTGGACAGCATCGTGGTGGGGCGCATCTCCCAGATGACGGACCCCTCCCTGGATTCGGCGCGCCATACCTTTGATATCCGCGCCCCCTTTGGACGGGTGCTGTCCTCCAAGGAACTGCCCTTCGAGGTGGTGGACGGGAAACTGGTCAAGAAAAAGAGCACACCGCCGGTGAACTGGATCTATCCGCTGGTGTTCTCGGATATGTCCATCGGCGCACTGTCCACCCGTGCATGGGAGGCTGTGGCGCTCGCCGTCGGCTATCTCAACGAGAAGCATGGCCTTCCCGTGCGCATGAGCTCCGGTGAGGGCGGCATGCCCGTGAAGCTCCTGCAGTCGGAGTATCTCAAGTATTTCATCATCCAGATTGCCTCCGGCCATTTTGGCTGGAACCGCATCATCAAGGCGATTCCCCATATGGTGACGGACCCGGCAGGGATCCTCATCAAGATCGGGCAGGGCGCGAAGCCGGGGGATGGCGGGCTTCTTCCCAGCGCGAAGGTGGCGGAGCACATCCAGGCCATCCGCGGCGTGCCGAAGGCGACCCTTTCCTCGCCCCCGAACCATCAGGGCCTTTATTCCATCGAGGAGAGCGTGCAGAAGATGCACCTTTCCATGAATGCGGCCTTTGGCTTCCGCGTACCTGTCGCCATCAAGTGCGCGGCATCTTCCACGTCGGTTTCGGTCTACAACAACCTCCTGCGCGATCCCTACAAGATCTGCGGCGGGTTCTTCATCGACGGCATACAGGGCGGCACAGGCGCGGCCAACGAGGTTTCCCTCGACCATACGGGGCATCCCGTGGTGTCGAAGATCCGCGATTGCTATCTGGCTGCGGTGTCCCAGGGCCTGCAGGGGCAGATTCCCCTCTATGGCGGCGGCGGCATCGGCATGACGGGCAATGCGGCGGCGGATGCCTTCAAGATGATGTGCCTGGGAGCCAACGGCGTTTTTGTGGGCAAGGTGCTCATCCAGCTTCTGGGTTGTGTCGGGAACGAGCAGGGGCGCTGCAATGCCTGCAATACGGGAAAGTGCCCCACGGGCATCTGCACGCAGGATCCGCGCCTCGTGAAGCGGCTTGACATCGACCGTGGCGCACAAAAGATCGTGGACTATGTGCTGGCCTTCGATTCGGAACTCAAGAAGCTCATGGCACCCATCGGCAACAGTTCCCTGCCCATCGGCAGAAGCGACGCCCTTGTGTCTACGGACAAGGCCGTGGCGGACAAACTGGGCTTGCAGTATGTGTGCTGATGCACAGGGAAACAGGCTGATTGGTTGACACTGACCGCGGAGGGAGAAACAAGATGTTTAAGATAGATACGATGAAAGGGCATGAACGCATGTCCACGCAGGACCTCCTGCTTGCCATCGAGGAAGCAGTGAGGAAGGGCGAGACGGATTTTGAGGTTGCTGCATCGGGCCAGCATGATATCGGCGGCCCCCTTTGGCACCCGGAGGGGAAGAAGCTGTTCTTCCATGTGACAAATGCAGGGCAGCGCGTGGGCTCCATGTGCCTGCCGAACACGGAGATCCTGGTGGATGGGTCTGTCTCGGCAGATGTGGGCTGGCTCAATTCCGGCGGCATCATCACGGTTCGCGGCGATGCCGGCGACACGGCGGGGCATTGCTCCTCCGGGGGCAAGATCTTCATCGGCGGACGGGCGGGAACCCGTACCGGCTCTCTGATGAAGCATGACCCGCTCTATGAGGAACCGGAGCTTTGGGTGCTCAAGAATGTGGGCTCCTTCTCCTTCGAGTTCATGGGCGGCGGGCGCGCCGTGGTCTGCGGCGTGGACTGCGAGGAATTCAGCTCGGTGCTCGGCGAGCGTGCCTGTGTGGGCATGGTGGGCGGCCTTGTCTATGTGCGCGGCCCCATCTCCACCTATCCTTCGGATATCCGCTGCCTCGATCTGGAAGAGGAGGACATTGCCTTCCTGGACGGGGGCATGGAGGAGTTCCTTGAGAAGGTCGGGAGGCCGGAGCTTCGCGCAGAGCTTTCCGATTGGAGCCAGTGGAAGAAGCTGCGCCCCCTGACCTTTGAGGAAAAGGCTGCCGCTTCCAAGGCAGCGAAGGGGCAGGGGAAGGACGTTTCGAATATACAGGAATTCCGTCGGAAGGGATGGGTGAAGGGCGGCATTTTCTCCGATGTTGCGAAGGATGATTTCGTCGTTCACAATACCATTTCCACGGGGCTTTATCGTCTGCGCGTTCCCAGCTGGGACAATGCGAAGTATGCGGCGCCCTGCGAGTTCAGCTGCCCCACGGGCATACCGACCCAGCGGCGCTATGCCCTCATTCGCGATGGCAAGGAGGAAGAGGCCTTCCGCCTGGAGCTGGAGTACACGCCCTTCCCCGGCTCGGTCTGCGGCTCGGTCTGCCCGAATCCCTGCATGGACGGGTGTACCCGCGGCAGCATTGACGAGCCCATCCAGATCGGCGCCCTTGGCTATCGCAGCGCCTTCCTGCAGGTGGAGCCTTCCAAGGAAAAGACGGGCAAGAAGATCGGCATCATCGGCGGCGGTGTCTGCGGCCTTTCCGCGGCATGGCAGCTTGCCCGCAAGGGGCATGAGGTCACGGTCTACGACGATGCAGAGCATATCGGCGGCAAGCTGGAGCAGGTCATTCCCCGGGGAAGGCTTTCCCATGAGCTTTTGGAGGCGGAGCTCAAGCGCATCGAGAGCGTCGGCGTGAAGTTTGTCTCCTCCTGCAAGGTGGACCGGGCAAAGTTCGATGCCATCCGCAGCGAAAGCGATGCCGTCATCGTGGCGACGGGCGGCACGAAGTCCCGCTTCTTCCCTTGGGAAGGGGGGGAGCATCTGACCATGGGGCTGGAATACCTCAAGGCCATCAACCGTGGAGAGAAGCCGGCTACGGGAAAGCGTGTCGTGGTCATCGGCGCGGGCAACAGCGGCATGGATACCTGCCGGGGTGCCTACGAGATGGGGGCAGAGTCC
>JAFSWY010000103.1 GCA_017444295.1 Selenomonadaceae bacterium
CATTCTGCATTGTTTAGTTTTCAAGGAACATCCTGCTGTTTCACTGTGCTTTCGTTCAGTGAGTCAGCTATTATAGTTTACTGCGCCGACAATCATTTGTCAAGAACTTTTTCTCTTTTTCCAAACTTTTTTCGGCGCTGCCGTCAGTTCCATGCTTTCCTTCCAGGCGCTGTTTGCTGACGACTTGCATTATGATACACGCTTTTGGCTCCCTTGTCAATACCTTTTTTCGATTATTCCAGATGCTGGCAAAAGCCCAATTTTGCAAAGAACTCCGCCTTCCACAGGCGATACTTGAATTCCGTCAAACCGAAACGCGGATGCGGGATGTTCACCCGCTGCATGAGATAGGGATTTGTTGCAAAGGTATTGAGCCCTGCGTCTCCCGTCACTGCGGTCAAATATTCATTGGCACGCAGCAATTCCGGCATCGTTTCATCATAAGCGCCATTTGGATAAGAAAAGCTGAATACCGTTCGTATGCCGTTCCATTCCATAAGCAGCTTGGAAAGCTTTACCTCATCCTCCCGCTCCTGCTGTGTAAGTTCTGTCAAAGGAAGATGGTTCGCCGTATGGCTTCCGATCTCCACGCCCCGATCCTGCATATCGCGAAGTTCATCCCAGGTCAGATAGCCTGGCTGTCCGATGTCATTCGTCACCATGTACATCGTCGCCTTCATTCCATGAGACTCCAATATCGGCAGCAGATATGTGTAATTGTCCTCGTAACCATCATCAAAGGTCAATATAATGGGCTTCTTGGGAAGTTCCATTTTCCCCTTCTTTGCTTTCATGAACTCCAGCATGGTAATCGTCGTATACCCCTGTTGCTGTAGATAGTCCATCTGCAACTGGAATTCCTCCGGCGGCACATTATAGGCGTAGGCATCCTCTTTGTCCTTGGGATTCACCATATGGTATTCCAGAATGGCGATGCCCTCCGGTGTCGGAACCGTAAAAACATAGGCCAAGAGTGCCAATACAGACAAGAAGATACCTATTGCGATTACCCCAAAAACTCTTTTCCGCGACAAAACGATTTTCACCCTCCATTTTTCAAATGCACTGCAATATCCCTGAGTTTTCTCATCCGATGGTTCAAGCCGGACTTGCTCACACAGAGCAGATCCGCCAGCTCCGCCAAGGTCGCATCGGGATGCTCCATGCGCATGTGCGCCGTTTCTTGCAATTGTTCCGCCATGCCCTCCAGTTTTCCCTGCCGCACAAGAAAATGTATGTCCTCCAACTGCCGCCCTGCGGCATCCACAGTCTTCTGGAGATTTGCCGTCTCACAATTCACCAGGCGATTCACCTGATTGCGGACCTCCTTGACATTGCGTGCAACCTCAAAGCGCTCCACTGCCTTGTCTGCCTGGATCATGCCCAGAAAATCAATGACGGCGTCCCCTTCTTTCATGTAAACGACATAGTCATCCTTGCGGTCTGTTATGCCAGCCGGAAATTCCATGCGACGCAGGAGATTCAGCAAAAGATCCGCCATGGAATAACTCCCCGTCACCAATTCCAGATGATAGCTCGACTCCGGGCGATTGACACTCCCTCCACCCAAAAAGGCACCTCGGAGATATGCTGTCCGGCAGCAGGACCTCCGCAATATCACGGCATCCGTTCCCATGTTCAGGCTTCCCGCCTGCATGAGCCCGATCTGGGAAAGAAGATCTGCGGCCTGCTGGGAGGGAACTACCCGTACCATATAGCTGTTGCGTTTTCTGAGACGCTTGGATCTGCTCACCATGATTTCTGTACGCATATCCGGTTTCTCTTTCTTCAGCAGGGTCAATACCTTCCTTGCCACAGCAGCATTCTCTGTCGTGAAGTTGATGCCAAAGATATGCTGTGCTCCAAAGGCTATGGTTCCACCCATGCGCAGAAGAGCTGCCAGTTCTGCCGTGCGGCAACAGGGCTTTTCATAAACAAGCCTTGCCAGCTCGTTCTTCACTTCCGTCGCAAAGGATGCCATAGACTCCCTCCCCAAAAACTTTGCAAAGACAATTACCTCATGAATGGCTCATACTCAAAGGCATCCTCATGACGCAAATCATAAACCATCCTCATGACACTCTTGCAAAGTTTGTCCGGATTGTGCCGAATGACATCCGTTTCATTGATGATATCTGCCTTGACAAACCCTACACCAAGAGCATTGATGGCATCTTCATCCACCTCTACCGGATAAGCCCCCTGCTTCGCATAGTACGCTTTCATTTCCGAAGAAATCGGCGTGGAATTCACCAAAACGAAATCAATGGCACCCTTTCCGGCATGGTCCAGAATCGCCTTGACGTGCATGGAAGCTGTATAGCCATCCGTCTCCCCCGGTTGGGTCATGACATTGCAGATATATATCTTCAATGCCTTGCTCTTTCTGAGCGCTTCTGCCATACCATCCACCAACAGATTCGGCAGAATGCTCGTGTAAAGGCTTCCAGGCCCCAAGATAATGGCATCTGCATGTTTCAAGGCATCCAGGGCAGACTGTACCGGCTGCACCTTCTCTGGAAACAATTTCACACGGCGAATCTTCTTGTGCACTTCCGGGATATGGGATTCCCCCTCCACCACGGTACCATCTGTCATGATGGCATCCAAGCGGACATGCTCCAGACTGGCCGGCAGGACATTTCCTTTTACCGCCAATACTTTGGAGGATTTCCGAAGGGCAGTTTCCATATCCCCTGTCACCTCATTCATGGCAGCAAGGAAAAGATTCCCAAAACTATGCCCGGCCAAGGCTCCCTGCCCCTCGAAACGATACTGGAACAACTTTTCCATCAAGGGCTCTGTATCCGCCAGCGCAACAAGACAATTGCGAAGATCTCCCGGTGGTATGATGCCAAGGTCTTCACGAAGGCGTCCTGACGATCCACCATCGTCCGCCACGGTCACCACGGCAGTCACATTGCTCGTCGCTGACTTTATGCCGCGAAGCAGCACGGACAGTCCATGCCCGCCGCCAATGACCGTCACGGACGGCCCCTTTCCGAGCTTTCGCTTCTCATAGATGATATCCACCAACCGTTCGGACTTGTCCGGCACCAAAACCATGATGATGGAGCGTATGACAAACCGGGTCGCCACCAGCATGAGCACGACGCCAAGACATACAATGATAATGCCCACAATGCTCGTTATCATGTAGTTATAGCTTCCCCGCCAGAGATAGACCGCCCGGAAAATCCCTTCCTCGATGAGGTCGAGATACTTATAGTTGAATACCAGCGCCAGACCAAGGCCGGCCATGATGACACCGACAGCAAACAAAAGAAACCATCGCTTGAACTTCATGCCGGGGTAGAGCCATTTCAATAAATGCATCTTCTGTCCCTTCCTCTCAGCACTCCTCGCGTACATGCTCCCAAACATCGTTCTTCATGAGGTCACGATGTTCCAGACGCACAGAAATCCCCTGATCCTTCAGGCGGTCATAGAGATGCTTTGCAATGTACACGCTACGGTGCATGCCGCCGGTGCAACCCACGGCAATGACAAACTGGCTCTTCCCTTCCTTCATGTATTGGGGCACAAG
Organism: Selenomonadaceae bacterium; assembly: GCA_017444295.1. Classification (GTDB taxonomy): domain Bacteria; phylum Bacillota; class Negativicutes; order Selenomonadales; family Selenomonadaceae; genus UBA3796. The sequence goes on from JAFSWY010000103.1 coordinate 3,548, forward strand.
GAAGTCCACCATGGCATCCAGTTTTTCCGTAAACTCTTTTGTCACCGGCCATTTGGCGATATATTCCGCCACTTCCGGCACGGCCCCGCTCTTATGGCGCATGGACTCCACATAAAACGGATTAGGCAGGAAACGCACATCCAGAACCATATCCGCATCCAAGGGCATGCCAAACTTGAAGCCGAAGGACAGGACATTGATATTCATCTGCTCTCCCTCTGAAGTGCCAAAGAGCCTCTGGATCTTCTCCTTGAGCTCCACCTTCTTGAGTTCCGATGTATCAATGATATAAGTTGCCTTGCTCCTCACGGGTGCCAGACGCTCCCTTTCCTTGGCGATTCCCTCGGAAATGCGGGAGGACGGCGCCATGGGATGACGACGGCGCGTTTCCTTGTAACGACGAATGATTGTCGCATCAGAGGCATCCATAAACAGCATCTCATAGCTGGTATCCGACTTGTCCATGTCCTCCAGCACCTGCACAAAGGTACCAAAAAATTCCCGGCTCCTGGTATCCACCACCAGGACCACCTGTCCCACATGCCCTCCGGAATGGGCGCAGATTTCCACAAACTTGGGGATAAACACCGGTGGAAGGTTGTCCACGCAGAAATATCCCAAATCCTCCATAAAACGGCACGCTTGCGTTTTCCCGCCACCGGACATCCCCGTGACAATCACCAGCCGCGGCTTCCCCTTTTCCTTTGTGTCCTTGCTCTTTGCTTCATCCATTTATTTTCTCTCCCGAATCCAGTACCTTCCAGAAATATGCACGGCATCCTCATACATATTGCAAAACATATCGGCGGACTGCCTCCGCAAAGCCATCTGCTTCGCATTCCCCTGTCACGTAATCACATGCATCCTTCACATGCGGCAGGGCATTTCCCATGGCGACACTGCAGCCTGCTGCCTTGAGCATGGGCAGATCATTGTCCGAGTCCCCAATTGCCATGGTATCCCTGATATCAATCCCCAGTTCATCGGCAAGCCGCTCTATCCCAGAGGCCTTGCTGACGCCATGGTTGACGATTTCCGCATAATGGGGATTGGAACGCATGACTGCCACCTTCTGCCCAAACTCCGACCGAA
>JAFSWY010000104.1 GCA_017444295.1 Selenomonadaceae bacterium
CGGCATTGAGATGGGCGACCACTGCTATACCCATTGCAAGGTGCGGCTGGACAAGGTGGTGGACGGCGAGCAGGGCGGCATTTCCAAGGCCGTAGGCTGGACCGGCGGGGGCGGCTATGACTTCTATGAGCTGGCTCCCACCCTGCTGAAGGAGGATGCCATCGGGGAGCTGGTCATCAACAAAGAATACGATGCCGACAAGCTGGCGGCGGCAGTTGCCCTCCATGAGGGATATACCTACTGCCCCGACCAAAAGGTGTTCTGGAAGCAGTCCCAAGGGACGGAGCATTCCTTCCTCTACGTCACCACCAAGCATATCACCGCTGCTTACCTTGCCAGCATCCAGCAGATGATGACAGATAAAGAGTTCCTGCTTGTTGCCTGCAAGTCCTTTGATGAGGGGGCGGACAAGGGAACGGCGCAAATCCGTATCAAGAAAATCCCTCAGATGCTTCTGGGAAGCTGCGCGTTCGGGCAGGAAGACTACGCGCTGAACATCGTGCGTCCGCCACAGTATGAGGACGAGGAAAGCGAGGCTGAGGACGATGAAGGCTGACCTGCGTTTCCTGCAATATACGCCGGACTTTATCAGCGGCACCATGTCCCTGCGAGAGCCGCAGCGGATTTCCTTGGAGATTCTGGCGAAAATCCTTCAAGCCGTACCGCCGGAAAAGGGCATCGACCTCAAGGACGCCTTGCAGAAGGTGCATGGGCTTTATCCCACCTGCACGGACTTCGAGAGGGAGTTCCTATCCCTCTCGTTCGCACTGGCGACAGGCGTAGGCAAGACACGCCTGATGGGGGCGTTCATCACCTATCTCTATACCCGGTACGGGCTGAAAAATTTCTTCGTGGTTGCCCCCAACATCACCATATACAACAAGCTGCATAGTGACCTCTCCCAGTCATCGAGCCCCAAATATGTGTTCAAGGGACTTGCCTGCTTTAGCTGGCCGCCCGTCATCTACCACGACGATGACTACCGTGACAAGAACGGGGACATTTCCTTCGGGGACAGCATTTCCATCTACATCTACAACATCTCGAAGTTCGACTCCGAGACTGCCAACATGCGCCGCTTGAACGAGCGGCGGGGAGAATCCTTCATCGACTACATGGCGGGACTTCCTGACCTTGTGCTGATTATGGATGAATCCCACCACTACCGGGCGAAAGCCGGGATGCAAGCGCTCAACGACCTGAAACCCGTACTGGGTCTGGAACTGACGGCGACGCCGCTGGTGTCAGGCAAAGGCGGCAGGCAGGAGAAGTTCCGAAACGTGGTGTATGAGTTTCCTCTCTCGGCGGCCATCGAGGCGGGCTACACCCGCACGCCCTATGCCATGACAAGGAGCAATATAGAAAGCTTCGGGTTCGGTGAGGAGGAACTGGATCGTGCCATGATCGATGACGGCATACGGCATCACGAGAAGGTCAAGGCACATCTGGCAGCTTATGCCAGTAACAACGATGCCCGTCTCGTGAAGCCTTTTGCCATGGTGGTCTGCAAGAACACCGACCACGCCCGGTCCGTCTATGACTACGTCACCTCCGATGATTTCCGGCAGGGCCGCTACAAGGAAAAGACACTGCTCATCCACTCCAAGCAGGGAGCGGCAGCCAAGGCGGAGAATATCGCGCTGCTGGCCGATGTGGAGCGGGCGGACAACCCCATAGAAATCGTCATCCATGTGGACATGCTCAAAGAGGGATGGGATGTGAATAACCTTTACACCATCATTCCCCTGCGCACCGCCGCATCGCGAATCCTGCGAGAACAGATGGTGGGACGCGGGCTGCGCCTGCCCTACGGGGAACGCACCGGCGACCGCATGGCGGATATGGTCATGCTCACCGCCCATGACAACTTTGCCGAGCTTGTCAGGGAAGCCCAGAGCGGCGAGAGCATCTTCCGCCGTGGCAACCTCATCGAGGCAGACAAGCTGCCCGAGGAAAAGCCAAGCCCCCAGCAGATGCCGCTGTTTCAGCCGAAACCTGAAGATTTGTCCGAGGCACATAGAAAACTGGGCATCCAGCAGGAAACGGACGAGACCCGCAAGGCCATCCAAGCGGTAAGCGCTGCGGCGCAAAAAGCCGTGCAGTCGAAGATGAAAGAGAAAAAATCAGCGGATTTGGAGACCAAAGACAAGCAGGATATCTCCAAGAAGGTCATCGAGGAAATCAAAGCAAAAGAGGACTATGGCGCTGTATTTGAACGCAATCAGGATGCCTTCGCAGCCTTCACAGCCTTCGTGGCGGAGCAGACCGAGGCGTACACCGCGAAGACCAAGGAGAGGTTCATCCCTATCCCCCAGCTTGCCATTACCAGCACGGGAGGCGGCGAATACATTTTCGATGCGTTTGACCTTGACCTGACAGAGTTCCGCCATACACCCCTCTCCACCGAACTGATCCGGCAGAATCTGGTAGACGCACGGGACGCAGAGAGGGATGCATCGAGCAAGATCGCCTTTGCCGCCGAACGTCCCGTCAACTGCATCGTACAAATCCTGCGGGAAAAGCCTGTCATCGACTATGAGCAGTGCGGTGAGCTTGTCGTGAGGCTCGTCCAGTCCGTCTGCCGGCACTACACGGAGCAGCATGGCTACGAAGATATGCGGAACATTGTCATGATGTACCGGCAGGATATTGCGGGCAAAATCTACCGGCAGATGATGCAGCACTTCCATAAGACGGAGGAGATGTTCTCCTACGATATCGTGAAGGTCAAAGATTTCAATATGCCCCAAGAGCTGTTCGGCGGCCCTGAGCTGGATGTGTTCTCCCCCGACGCCAAAGCGGACGGCATCCGCTCCGTGGTTTTTACGGGGATAGAAAAAGGAGTCTTCGACCGGGCAAAGTTCGACAGCCTTCCGGAGCTGACTTTCGCCCGCATCTGCGAACAGGACGGCAAGGTGCTGAGATGGCTCCGTCCCGCCCCCTCCGACTTCGACCTCAAGTACGGCAGGGGACATAGTTACGAGCCGGACTTCGTGGTGGAAACCGCCGACAAATGCTACCTGGTGGAAGTCAAGGGCGAGGACAAGCTGAACGATGCAGGAGTATTGGCCAAGAAGGAACTTGGCATGAGATACTGCCAAACAGCCACCGCCGTGTGCCGCGAGCTGCACTACAAACCATGGGAATATGTGTTCATCCCGTCAAAGCAGGTGCAGCCCACTTCCAGTCTGGAATACCTTTGCGGACAGTTCGCCTGCCATGGGTGAATCTATGGGATATTTTTCAGGCGAGTGCCAATTTCGGTACCCGCCTTTTTGCCGTTGAAAGAAAAGATTTGAGAACATTTGAGAACCTATGGAAATTTTTCAAAAAGAGAATTAACATTTTTTGCCTTCGGGAGTATAAAGAAACAGAAAGGCAAATCAAACACCCGTTGCAAAGGAGCGATTGAAATGACGGAACTTGAAAATGCAAAGCTGAACGATGAGGAACTTGACCAGGTAGTAGGGGGAAGCTGCTACGACTTGGCGAATGACAGCCGGTTTTTGAACTCGTTGAACGGTTCGACGGACCGTTATGGCCCATGGAAGATACATAACTCCAAGGATCGACTTTTAATCATTGAAAATGCATGGGCAAAATTGGGGGTCGGCATTA
>JAFSWY010000105.1 GCA_017444295.1 Selenomonadaceae bacterium
ATGAAGAAAGAGTTAATAATATACTTATGAAGCTTGTTACTTACACTAGCAAGGTTCAGGAGGAATCAGATTGATTTTTGAAGGTTTGGCCGACAGGCTGCAGGAAACATTTAAAAAGCTGCGGGGTCATGGCAAGCTGACAGAGGATGATGTCAACGAGGCCATGCGGGAAGTGCGGATGGCGCTTCTTGAGGCCGACGTGAATTTCAAGGTCGTCAAGGATTTCATCAAGACCATCAAGGAACGTGCCATTGGACAAGAGATTCTGGAGACACTGACACCTGCCCAGGTTGTGGTGAAGATTGTCGATGAGGAATTGACGAACCTCATGGGCGGCACACAGAGCCGCATCAATATGAGCCCGAAGCCCCCGACTGTCATCATGATGGTGGGATTGCAGGGCGCGGGCAAGACCACTTCTGCAGGAAAACTGGGGCTTTCCCTCAAGAAACAGGGGAAGCGGCCTCTGCTGGTGGCAGCGGATATCTATCGTCCGGCCGCCATCAAGCAGCTTCAGGTGCTCGGCGAGCAGCTGGGAATTCCCGTCTTCACCATGGAGCAGGGAACCGATGCGGTGACCATCGCCAGGGAATCGATTCCTTATTCCGTGTCCCATGCCAACGATGTAATCATCATTGATACGGCGGGCCGTCTGCAGATTGATGAGAAGCTCATGCAGGAGCTTCGTGATATCAAGACGGGGGTCAAGCCTCATGAGATACTGCTGGTCGTGGATGCCATGACGGGACAGGAATCCGTCAACGTGGCCCAGAGCTTCCATGAAAGTCTGGGATTGGATGGCGTGGTCCTCACCAAGATGGACGGCGATGCCCGCGGCGGCGCGGCGCTTTCCATCAAGGCAGTCACCGGCTGTCCCATCAAGTTCGTGGGCATGGGCGAAAAGCTAGAGCCCTTGGAGCCCTTCTATCCGGATCGTATGGCTTCCCGCATCCTGGGCATGGGGGATGTGCTTTCCCTGGTGGAGAAGGCACAGGCTGCCTTTGATGTGGAAGAGGCCAAGAAACTGGAGAAGAAGCTCCGCAAGGACGAGTTTACCCTGGATGATTTCCTTGCCCAGATGCAGCAGGTCAAAAAGCTCGGCTCGCTGGATACCATCCTCGGCATGATTCCCGGTATGGGAAATGTCAAGAAGCAGCTGGCAGGGCAGGACATCGACCTCAACGGCAAGGAGATGCGCCAGATTGAGGCCATCATTACCTCCATGACACCGAAGGAACGGGCAGACATCAGTATCATCAACGGCAGCCGCCGCAAGCGCATTGCCATGGGGAGCGGCACGAAGGTGCAGGATGTCAACAAGCTCCTGAAGCAGTTCGGCGAGATGCGGAAGATGATGAAGAAGATGAAAAAGATGCAGGGGGGCAAGAAAGGCGGCTTCCCGAATCTTGGAGGGCTTGGCAATCTCAAGCTTCCATTCATGAAATAAGAATATATGGATACCACTTTAAGGAGGTGAGTTTCACATGGCAGTAAAAATTCGTTTGAACCGCATGGGTGCGAAGAAGAACCCTTTTTATCGCATTGTTGTGGCTGATTCCCGCGCTCCGCGCGATGGGCGCTTCATTGAGATCCTTGGCAACTACGATCCGTCCAAGCAGCCTGCTCTCGTCAATGTTGACGAGGCAAAGGTCATAGACTGGATGAGCAAGGGAGCGCAGCCTACGGATACCGTTAAGGCTCTCCTGCGCAAGCAGGGCATCATGTCCAAGTTCGCGGAGTCCAAGAAGAAGGATTGAGGGGGAACATCAGCATGAAAGAAATTGTTGAGGTCATCGCAAAATCCTTGGTGGATCATCCAGAGAATGTTGTCGTGGAGGAAAAGCAGGACGGCAATCAGACGATCCTCGAACTCCATGTGGCATCGGATGACATGGGTAAGGTCATCGGCAAGCAGGGCCGCATTGCGAAGGCGATGCGCACGGTGGTCAAGGCCGCGTCCATGCGTGAGAACAAGAAAGTCACAGTTGAGATTGTATAAGAATGGCGGCATCCCCAGGAATGCATGTTTTTGGGGACTGCCGCTGTTTCTTTTAAGAACTGGGGGAGGCATATAATGGATAGTATTGCAGTGAAAGTGCCAGTGACCATCAAGGCAAAGCTGACGGAGAAGCTCAAGGAGAGTATCCTTGAGGAGCTGGAGAACAACATCAAGCGGGCAGAACTGGAGATCCAGCAAATCAACATTCAGGAGCGCCGTGTCATCGATGAGAACAAGCCGGACACTGAGACACCGGAGGGTGCCCAGCAGATGCAGGCCATCCAGCAGCATTTTGGCATGGAGCGCCAGAAACGCCTGGAATTCCGCGCCCAGTCCCTGGACAAGAAGGAAGAGACGGAGAAACTGGCCATCGGTGCAGAGATCGTGCAGGGCACACTGGAGCGCCAGGTGGAGATCCGTGTCGGGGACAATATGCGTGAGATTATGAATGTGGAAGTGCTGGTAGAAGATGACAAGATTATCGCCATCCGCGGCTGATTCCGGGGCAGGCAGCCGGATCGTCATCGGCAAGGCAGGGGCTCCCCATGGCATCCATGGGGAGCTTCGCATCCAGCCCCTGACGGATTTTGCCGACCGCTTTGACGGGCTCAAGGAAGTCATGGTGGGCAAGGAACTCCTTCATGTGGAAAGCGTGAAGCACCATAAGCAGTTCTTGCTCATGAAGTTCAGGGAATACCCTGTGCGTGAGGAGGCCATGCGGCTTACGGGTCAGCTCCTTACCGTGGACCGCAGCGAGGCGGTGCCCCTTGAAGAAGGGGAATACTATACCTTCGATATCATCGGACTGGAGGTCTTCGATATGGAGGGACAGACCCTGGGGCATGTGGAGAATGTGCTGCGCACGGGGAGCAACGATATTTATGCCGTCAAAAACGGGGATGGAAAGGAAATCCTTGTTCCTGCATTGAAGAAGGTCGTGAAGGAGATCGACATTTCCGGGGGCAGGATGGTCGTGGACATGATGGAGGAGGAGTAATCGTGCGCATTGATGTGATTACTCTCTTTCCGGAGATGTTTGCGGGTCCCTTCGGCGAGAGCATCATCAAGCGCGCCGTTGAACATGGGATTTTGGATATCCACTTTACGAATTTTCGGAACTTTGCCTTTGACAAGCACCGTCAGGTGGATGATTCTCCCTTTGGGGGCGGCAGCGGCATGGTCCTGAAGCCGGAGCCGCTCTTCCGGGCTGTGCGCTATGTGAAGGAAGAGACGGCAGATTGCACGAACCGGCGAATCCTGCTCATGGACCCGAGCGGTGTGCCTTTCCATCAGGAAAAGGCAAAGGAACTGGCATCCTATGAGCAGCTCATCTTCATCTGCGGGCATTATGAGGGGTTTGATGCCAGAATCACGGAAAATCTGGCAGATGAGGCCATTTCCATCGGCGACTATGTGCTGACAGGCGGGGAACTCCCTGCCATGGTCATTACCGATGCCGTGGCCCGCATGCTTCCCGGGGTTCTTGGCTCCGAGGAATCCGCTCCCACGGATTCCTTTTATCATGGATTGCTGGAATTCCCCCAATACACCCGGCCAAGGGAGTTTGAGGGAATGCAGGTCCCGGAAATCCTCTTTTCCGGAGACCATGGCAAGATCCGGAAATGGCGGAGGCAGCAATCCCTGAGAATCACGCAAAAAAACCGCCCGGACCTCCTGGAACGGGCGGAGCTTGCGAAAGAGGACCGAGCGTTTTTATCGTCAATTATTTCTTGCGGATGTGCCGATAGGCAAGACAGAGATGGCACCCAATAAAGAAGGCCATGCCCAGGAGGAAGAGCAGGGCGGCAACGGGGGTAGATGTCCGCTGCCATGCTTCCTCGCCGAAGGTCAGGGTTCCCGCGGCATTGACAAGAAGGAGATAGAAAAACGCCTTTGCCAGGTAAAGACGGCGGAGTTTTCCCAGCCGTTGGAGCCCCAGGGAAAAGAGCATGAAACCGAAGGCCTGCACCAGGGTATAGGAAAGTGTATGGGCAATGGTCAAAAGCATCTGCATGAAGGTTCCTTTCCTTATTCATCGATTTTGAGTTCATGGAAGGATTCCATGAGATTTGGGATGTATTTTCGGTAGAGGCGGCCGGAAAATCCCTCATGGGGAAGTTCGATGAATCTCGCATTTGATGGACAGATGGGCTTGTAGAGGGGATCGGCAATGATGACAGAGGCAGAAGAGAAAAGAGGCTCCAGTTCTGTCTCGTCGGTGGCGCGCACGTCGCCGGGACGAAGAAGGAAGTCTTCGGTCTCTACGGGGCAGATGACCTGTACAGGGCGCCGGTACTCTTCCTCCAGGGCTGCGGCCAGGGAGCAGGAAAAGACGCTCTCGCCGATGAGGATAATCCTGTTTTCATGTGAGGAAGCAGAGGCTGTTGCTTTGGATGGCAGATAGGCACAGATGGAAGAAGGTTTTTGGCAGGAAGGCTCCAGCCGTTGCTGGAGCCTTTTTTTCATGCCTCCCAAGGGGATGCCGATGATGTAAGGGATGCCCCATTCCCTTTCCATGATGCGGGCCGCGCCAAGGCCTCCATAGCTGACCACGAGATTGATATCCGCCTGATGGGAATTCTGCAGCTCCTCCAGGGTGCTTCCCATGGCCCAGCGGCTGATGACGGAGAAGCCGTTTTCCTCCAGCCAGCCGCAAATGCTTTTGTCGCAGCCATTGACGGAGAAATCCAAAGGTGTGAGTCCCAGGACATTGACCTTTCTGTGCTTGCCGGGTGCGGCAGCAGGCTCCGGATGGTCTTTTATGATGAGTTTTGCCATTGCCTCCAATGCCAGATAGACTCCTTGTGCATAGTAGTGCATGCTGTTGGTGGGGAGCCAGAAGGTGCGGATGCCCGTGTTCTTTTCCACCATGCGGGCTGCAGCCTGAAGGTCGCATCCAATCAAGGCGGGAATCTGGCTGGCCACGATG
>JAFSWY010000007.1 GCA_017444295.1 Selenomonadaceae bacterium
AGAAACCAATCGCGCTCTTTGACGTATTCCACATCCACAAGCTCGATCACGTCCTGCCCTTCCAGCAAACCTGCCACGATTTCCTCCACGGATTCCTCTACGTGCCTTGCAGCCATGCAGCACCTCCATCTCGCCTACAAAATAAAATACCATGGACATAAGAGTAAAGAGTGGGTTTGCACCCACTCTTTGAACACCAGCTTAAATTAACAAACAATATTATATCATTTGAAAAAGGCATTGTAAACCATCCAAGCGAAAAATTCATCTATTTTTTTAAGATGCAGAAGCATTATTGTCTTTTTCTTCTTTCATATGTCTCACAAAGAGCTGCACCGCATCATATATGTTCCTGACACCGAATTTTGATGCATCCAGGGTAAACCCGCCCTGATCACCAACAGCTTCTTCTGCATACTCCCGAACTGGCCTCAGGCGTTCCTCCTGAACAGCCTCCTCTTGCTTTTGTGGGCTTTCCGTGTCCCTGAGATCCGCCTCAGGGTACTCCTGCGGTGTCATACGGGGCTCAAAAATGTATTTGTCAAACCATTCAAGAAACTCCTCCCCATAATCTTTTGCGATGAAACGCATCTCCTGCATTTTTCTGTCATATCGTATATCCTTGGAGTCCATTCTGTCTGCAATTTGTCGGAATACCTCCACCACATGCAGGCAGCCCAAGAATTCCTTTTCCAAAATCCCCAGGCTGATAGCCCGGAGCAAGCATGCATACAGTGTACAAACATCCGTCCCATTCTCCGGCAACCGCCATTCCTCCCAAGTCTTGCAATATCCCCCCAGATTTAAATCACGCATACTGGATTGAATGAACTCATCCAAAGCTTTGTCCGTCTTCTTCGGGGCATTGGATACCGTCCCCATGGAACCCGTGGACATCCCTGCGATGGAAAGAGGCCAGACATAGTTCAGTATCCTTGGGTAGATGCAAGCATTCACGATTCCGATGTAAATGTCCTGGCACATCCCATCCCAAAGCCTGCCCGTGCTTTTTAAAAGCTTTTTCATATAGCTTCGCCTGAAACAGGAATTGATATAGAGCAAAGGAAGACCGAACATGGCATTGGGAGACTCTACAGCCCTCCCAAGATACTCTTTCGTGGTCACATAGGTATACTGGTGCTCCTTGTAGCGCATGCGCACAAAGAACTGGTTCTCCTGTTTCCCGTTGAAGCCGGGCCAGGCATAGCCTCCGTTTTCCCACTGGATGACCTCCTCCTCCGGATACCGGGCAATAACCTCCTCCAGCTCCCGCAGCGCCCAGGGCAGCAATCCATCATCGGCACCAAGAGAGAGGACATATTCCCCTGAGGCATGGAGGAAGGCATACTCAAAGCTCCTCGGCAGATAGAGATCCCTTGGCGTTTTCTGATACACAACGCGCGGATCCAGGATTTCCTGGCAGAAATCATAGACAGCCCGGTTTCCCCCTGTGGAATTGTCACTAATGAGGATCTCGTAACTTCCCCCATAGTCCTGCTCCAGGCAGGTTCGAAGCGTATGGCGCAGAGTTTCCGCCGAGTTGCGCACCGGAATCACAATGGAGAACCGACAGGATGGCTTCCGCGAAAAAAGTTCATGACAATCTTCCAAATAAATATTAGAGATATAGGAAAGATAGTCCCCATACCAGGCGAGCATCAAATTTCTCCCATACACCGGAGCATACTGCCCAATCATGGGCTGGAAGACCTTGGCGAGCCCATGGACAGAGGACAGTTGCTGCATAAGGGGCGCAGTCGCAAGGACATAGACCAGACCGGAGAGGCTGCGAACATATTTCAGAACCTTGACTATATTTTTAGCGCTGAGCAGTATCTTCCCTTCCGCATCCCGAAGCCGAAATTTCCCGTTGCCGGAGGGTGCAACGGAAAAGACCGTCTTTCCCAAGGCACGCAAATTGCGGACTGCCAATCGGGAAATCTCCCACTCATCCATCACAAGAAAAGGGGCTGCTTTCCCATTTCCCAATTCCTGGACCAGGTATCCCATATTATCATAGTTTTTCACTCCGGGACGTTCTTCCGGAAAGGGCTGCCCTGGATACGTCTTCTTAATGTATGCGGCCTGAAGAAAGGTCGAAAGAATATCCGCCACCACATAGCATTGGAAATAGACCCCCCTCTCACTCCCCAAGCCGTCTTCCCGCCCGGAAATCCGTTGCCCCAACTCTTTGTAATATCCGGAACGAACATCCTCATCCCCAACCAGGAAACGATACCGTGCCTCATCCAGCGCATTCTTTTTCTCCCTGAGCAAATCTGCACAGGTATTCAGGACTTTCCCCAAATCCTCAGCCTCCGAGAACATGCTCCATCGGTCTTTCAACTTTTCAAAAAAGACCCCGGGCTTCCCTGTCCTCTTGTACTGACAAATTGCCTCCAATAGATCCAGCTTCAGCAGCCTGGGACGATAGTTGGACAATGTGTGGAGCCCCGCCTCTGCCCGATCCAAGTCTCCTGCCGAAAGCGCCTGCTCGATGTCCGACAATGTTTTTCGATAAACCTCCGGCAACACCTGGTATTCATCTCCCTTCCAAATAAATGATTCCCGCTCATCTTGCCGCATTCCTCAGGACATCCACCATGAAATCCAGCATCTCCCCGGTCATGCCCGGATAAAGCCCGATCCAGAAGGTGTCTCTCATGATGCGGTCTGTCTGCTCCAAACTGCCTGCTATCCTGTAACCCTTGCCCTCCATGCGCATCCCGTCAAAACAGGGATGGCGGGTAAGATTCCCTGCAAAGAGCATGCGGGTCTGAATTCCATGGGACTCAAGACTACGCACCACCATCCCCCGTTCCAAACCTTCCCGGCAAGTCACGGCAAACCCGAACCAGCTTGGCTGAGAAGCATCGCACGCCTCCGGCAGAATGAACCTGTCTTCCGTTCCCGCAAGCCCTGCCCGCAAGCGCTCAAAATTCTCCCTTCTCCGCTGCACAAAGGAAGGGAGCTTCTTAAGCTGCGCACAGCCGATTGCCGATTGCATATCCGTCACCTTGAGATTGTACCCGAAATGAGAATAGACATATTTGTGATCGTATCCAAGAGGAAGCTCCCCGTACTGCCGGTCAAAACGATGCCCGCACCGGTTGTCCACACCGGAAGGGCAGACACAGTCCCGCCCCCAATCACGAAGAGAGCGCACAATCTTATGCAGCAAGGGATCATCCGTGTAGACAGCCCCGCCCTCCCCCATCGTCATATGATGCGGAGGATAGAAACTGGACGTGCCAATATCCCCTATGGTTCCCGTCAGCCGTTCCTTCCCGTCCAGCCGGTAAACCGATCCCAGAGCATCGCAATTGTCCTCCACCAGCCAGAGATGGTGCTTCCGGCAAAATGCCAGCACAGCACCTGCATCAAAGGGATTTCCCAATGTGTGCGCCAACATGACGGCTTTCGTCCGGGAAGAGAGCGCCGACTCCAGCAGGGAAACATCTATGTTATACTGCGGTATCGTCACATCGACGAAAACAGGCACAGCCCCATACTGCACAATGGGAGAAACCGTTGTAGGGAACCCGGCCGCGACGGTGATGACTTCGTCCCCACGCTTCACCTGCCTTTCCCCCAACAATGGCGACGTCAGTGCCATGAAAGCGAGAAGATTCGCCGATGATCCAGAGTTTACGGCAGAACAGTACTTCACACCAAGATATTCTGCCAGGCCACTCTCAAAGGCTTCCGTGTAGCGTCCTGCGGTCAACCAGAACTCCAAGGCGCTGTCCACAAGATTCACCATTTCCTCATGGTCATAGACGCGCCCTGCATAGGAAATGCGGTCCCCCTTTGCAAAGGTTCCATCTTTCCTGTGATATGCTTCGCAATATTCCCTGACCATCTCCAAAATCCGGTCATGCATCTCCTGCTTCTTCATGCGCTTTCCCTCCCGACAAAAATTCCTCAATCTGGTGATCCATGCACAATGCCACATCCCCTTGGGAGAAATATATCTTCGCCCATTCGATGGTCTTCTTTAGTGCCCTATGGATATTCCATTGCGGTGACCAGCCAAATACACTTCGCAGATGGGCACAGTCCAGGCGCAAGGTATTGGACTCGGGAGGCATTTCCCGTTCCACTGCCTCCCATGCCTGCCCATCTCCCCAAATTTCGGAGAACATGGAAGCCAGCTCCCCTGTCGTCACACAATCGCTCTCCGTCGGCCCCACATTGTAGCTGTCCGCAAATTTGATGTCACGATGCTGCATCTCGGCAATCAGCAAATAGGCATAAAGCGGATCGAGAACGTGCTGGTACGGACGTACGGAGTGCGGATTCCGAACCCCGATTGGCTTTCCCTGTGCCGCAGCACGGATGCAGTCCGGCACGATACGGTTATGGGCAAAATCCCCGCCCCCTATGACATTCCCTGCCCGTGCCGTGGAGATTGCCACACGCCCATCTGCAAAGAAACTTCGACGGTAGCAACGGGTCACAAGCTCGGAACAGCTCTTGCTGCTGGCATAGGGATCAAAACCGTCCAGATCGTCCCTCTCCCTGTATCCCCAGACCCATTCCCTGTTCCTGTAAACCTTGTCCGTCGTCACATTGACGACAGATTTCACAGTATCAGTCTGCCGGACACATTCCAGCAGGTTCACCGTACCCATCACATTCGTGGAATACGTTCCTTCCGGATTGCGATAACCCTCCGACACGATAGGCTGCGCTGCAAGGTGGAACACGATCTCCGGCTGCCACCCGCGCACCGCCTTCTCCAAGGCATCAAGATTGCGGACATCGCCATAAATCGATCGTCTACAGGCATTCATGCCGGGCATCCTGAGCAATTCCTCTCCTTCCACCGTCGGTGCATCCAGGGCATATCCTGCCGTCTCCGCACCCAAAACAGCCAGCATGCGGCAAAGCCACATCCCCTTGAACCCGGTATGCCCCGTAACAAAAACCCGTTTCCCCGCCCAAAAGGACGGAGTAACACGATAAGCCATATACTGCACCTCCAAGATTCTTTCCAATTTGTTTCCTTTTATTTCTGTTTTCCTCGAACAAAGAAAAATATTTTTGTCCTCTATACAAAGACACCTGTCTGTGATATACTATAGGCAGAACATATTTTCGCCTTTATATTTCCCAGGTCTCATGCTACAATAGAAGAAAGGAGCACATTATGGCCAACAGAGAATACAAAGACTCCTTGTTCCGCTTCCTTTTCCGCGAGCCGCCGGCACTATGTTCCCTCTACGGGGCAGTCCGGCCCGGCAGCAACCTTTCTGCCAAGGACATCCACCCCAACACCCTGGATTCCATTCTCATGGACCGCATCAAAAACGACATCTCCTTTCTGGCCGCCGGGCAATACATTGTCCTCTTCGGCCACCAAAGCACCTGGAGCTACAACATCCCCCTGCGCTGCCTCTGGTACATCAGTGAGCTTTACCGGCACATGATTCCCAACAAAAAGGCCATGTACCGCGAGAAGATCATTCAGGTACCCGCCCCCCAGTTCTTCGTGTTCCATATCGGCGACAGCGAAAAGCCGGACAAGACCACCCTTCACCTATCGGAGGCCTTTCTGGCTCCATCCAACCGCATGGAGCTCTCCGTCACAGTGCTCAACATCACCTACACCCAAAATCGCCCGATTCTTAAGAAATGCCCACTTCTCCACGACTACAGCTTTTTTGTCAACGAAGTGGAAACCCGCTACAAAAAAGAGCATATGCCGCTGGATGCCGCCATTCGCCATTCCATGGACTACTGCCATAAAAGCGGCATCCTATCCGAATTCATTCACACCCATTACGAGGAGGTAATCAATATGGTCACTCTCTGGTATGACGAGAAAGAAGCTCGTGAATACTGGCGCGAAGAAGCACGCGAGGAATGGATGGAAAAAGGGATGGAAAAAGGGATGGAAAAAGGACGCATAGAAAGCATTCGTTCCTTGATGCAAACCATGCACCTTTCCTCTACTGAGGCCATGAATGCGCTCCTCATCCCCCCCGACCAGCAAAAACAACTGGAACCGCTTCTTTAAGGACAGGCCGCCATGCGATTGCATGGCGGTTTCTGCATCCCCGCTACACTACAAACATACAATCCCTTATCTGCGCAACATGGTTGCTTCCATCATTGC
>JAFSWY010000106.1 GCA_017444295.1 Selenomonadaceae bacterium
GTTCTGTCGATTTCAGTTCTTCCTTCACAGAAAACTCCGGCCAAACATTCGTTACATGTTCCACTGCAATTTCATCACATAAATCGCCAAACATCTCATAGAAATCTTTTTCTGTATGATTTCCTAGTCCCAAGTCCGATATCTTAATAAAGACATGGCATCCATTTTTATGCTGATGAAAAAAACGCAGGTTTTCCATGTATTCGCTGAGATTTATTTTCACCCCTGAAACAGAAAAATATCCCTCCTCATCCATGGCTTCTACCGAGATATTGATGCGGTCAAGCCCGGCATCCGCAATCGCCAACCCCAAATCATGCGTCAGCAGGGATGCATTGGTTGTGAAATCGATTTTCTCCACTACATCCTTTGCCCGTGCATAGCGGATCATATCGGGCAATCGCTTATTCAGAAGCGGCTCCCCTTCTTTGTATAGTCGCAGCGTCTTTATTTTCTCAGGGAATTCCGTGAGATCATCAATGATTTTACGATACAGTTCATATGTCATGATACTTGGCTTTTTGTTTTTGCCCCAGACCTCGCGATTCCCACCCCCGCAAGGACAGAATTTGCATTTAAAATTGCATGCGCTAGAAGGGTCCACAAATAACAAGAAAGGCGTTTCTAACGGTATCACTGTCTCCAGTTTTGTCCGATTGCTCAAATACCTCTTTCCTTTGATGCCCACTTTTATTGCTCCTTATTTCTCATTAAATTCCTCGATAAATTTTTCCCATACAGGATACTGATACCCATTACTTAATCCCTTTGTCATCTCAACCAATAAATTACTCAAAAGCTTCACATTTTGATTGACTTGATGATTCATTGCTGAAAGCATCAAGGTTTCCGATGCTTTCCGAATCCATATGACAACTGCTTTGTACCGAATATCCTCATTGTCCAGAAATTTTTCTTCTTGTATCGCATACCAAAGTTCCTGTGCCCAGTTGATAAGAAAACCTCTTGAGCTGTCTGCACGTGTAAAGGTACACTGTTCCGAATGTTGGCGCAAACAGCTCAACGGCTCGCTGTAAAATAGCAGATCGCCTTTTGTCAAGCACTGCAGCCATGTGGCGACATCTCTCATGTAAAAAGTATTGTTCTCAAGTTCGTTTCCGCTCCAACCATACAAAGCATTTTCCCTCTGGTATTCTGTCCTCAACAATACAGTCGTCGGCTCACCAATATAATTATCACAAAGGAAAAGCGCTCTTCCTGCCTCCGTCCCATTCACCCTTACAAACCCTTTGTGGGGAAAAGGGAATGGCGAGCCTGACCTTCCCTTCGTGTGGTTCATCAGATTGTCAATGTCCCGCACGGAGGACACCAGTGACACACCCGGGTTGTCGCGATACCCGTCTACCATGATGGCGATCTTTTCCGGATAGAAGACGTCATCATCCATGAGCCAGTTCACGTACTCTGCATCCGGATGATTGTATCTGCGGCAAAAGGCCATATTATCTTCCACAGTGAATCCATGATGATGGAAGTACTGGATGCGCGGATCTTTCGCGAGATACGGCTGGATCAGTGTCTCGGTCTCGTCATTGTCGCCATCATCGCTCACAAGGATGTCGAGGTTCCGATAGGTCTGCCCCAGCACGCTCTCCAATGCCCCCCGGAAAAAGTGGGGACGGTTGTAGGTCGGGATGATCACCGTGACCAGGGGATAGATCTCCTTGGAATACTCATCCAGGAATGCGTCCAGGTCGTGCCTGCTGTATTCGAAGGTCCCCGTGATGTATGCCGACACGAAGGACTCCTGCTTCGCCACGACGCTGCGGTATCCCCTCCGCCTGAGTTCCACGCAGTAGGAAGAGACCGCAAAGCCGTTTCCGGTCAGAAGATCCTCCCGCCATCCGGTTTCATGCTGCGTCGCAAGAAAGAACTCGTCCACGGCCATCGCATCCTGGCAGAGCCCCTCGACACGTCCGCCGCGAAGTTCCGCTGCCACCGCCTTTACCCTGCCAAGGCGTCTGCCTGCCGACAATGTGACCCCGCTCGTCGGGATGAGCTCCGCCCCGGAGATGCCGACGGCCCCGATATCCTCCGAGGATTGGAAGATTTCCAGGATGTGGTGCAGGATCCGCTTTTCGAGGACAACGCAATGCTCATCCAGGTAAATCTTGTACTTCGCGTCACTTTGCCGCCGCTTCGCCTCGTAGACGGCTGCCCTTCCCTTTCCGGCTTCCGCCGGCGCATCCAGGACATCCATCCGGTACCCTTCCGGCACATCCAGATCCCCGATCGCACGCACCGCTTCCCGGTATGCCGCATCATCGGCACGGTAGATGATCCACACTATCTTCTTATCGTCCATGACTTCCCCCAGCTAAAGCTTCGTATGTAGGGAACCGTGATACACGAAGGCTCTTTCCTCATCCAGCAGGAAAGAGCTCCCATCCACGAAGTCTTTTGTTTCTTCATAGCCCATGCGGACCAGCTCGTTCCGCACCAGCGGGTAGTTGTCGACACACAGGATCAGGCACTTCCCTTCCCGTGCCCCGCCGGCCAGGACTGCGGTCAGATCCTGCATCGTGATCCGCCGCTCCTGCGGGCTGAGATAGATGTCCTGCCCTTCCCGCCAGAGGATCCGTTCCTGCAGCCTGCCCCTGACGGCTTCCCCGCAGACACAAATCCGCATCCTTGCGCCCATGGCCGCACGCATCAGATCCATCCCTCGCACGGCGCTGCGGCCCGCGATTTTCGGCATCTCAGAAAAAATGCGCCACAGGAAGCCCTCATCCATCCAAGGGGTGGCGGCGAAGTGATGCCAGAACAGGCGGTCAAACGGATCCTCCTGCCACATGCCCAGGCTGTGCGCCGCATAATGCCAGATGCCTTCCTCGTCTGCCCGTGCCCCGTCCCGTCTCCCCCATAGGACGAACCGGTTGAACACCCCGGGAAGGCTCACGCTGTCACCGCCGAGGAAGTAGTTCAGCGCATCCTGGTCCACATGCCGGCACAGCTGCCTGTTCTGCGCGATGAAATCCATCATCTGCCCGGCAAGCCCCGGCTTCTCGCGGAGGCGCGCAAGGTCCATGAGGAGGACGCCCGCATTGAAGTACCGCTCCGCCGGCACATGCCCTGCCTGCACCAACGGGAACTGGTCCGGGATGAGCCGGACCCCGATATCCTGCACGGCGCCCAGCACATGGCCCTGCAGGGAAAAGTCCCACAGCTTCGCGATATCCATTCCGACGATCGTGTCCCCATCCAGATAGATGATGCGCCCCACGGTGTCCGGAAGGATCTCCGTGACGTAGAGCCGGTAGAGCGTTGCCGGCGACAGGGCGGTGCGGCTCATGTGATGGCGCATCTCATCGGGAAGCCTCACGTAGTGGAACTCCATCCCTGCGGCGAAGCCCTCGGCCAGCGCCTCAAATCTTTTCCGTGAGCTTCCCGGGAGGCTCTCCTCGTCCCCGTAGAGAAGATGGAAGGACACCTTCCTCTGCGTGTTCGCCAGCACCGAATGCATGGATGCCCCCAGGTACTTCGCATAGGTCCCGGATGCATCCGACAGGGCGTAGCATATGTGGATCCTTTGTTCCCGTTCCGCTGCGGCTCTCTGCCTTCTCCCCATAGCGTAAAATACAGCCTCCTTGTTCCGGCGGATGCCTTTTCACCGCCTCGATTGCTTTGTCTTTGGCTCCAAATGGCGATCTGCCATGAGCTTCTTGATGACGCGGATCACGTGCCCCGGGGTGATGGCCCGGGTGCATTGGAACCTCGTGCTGGGGTCGTCCTGGTGCTTCGGGCACCAGTCCGCGCGGCCCATGTCAAAGTCCTGCTGCCCGTCATTGAAGCAGCTGTTGCAGACATTCCGGTTGATGATGCGGTAAGGCGTCGAGAATTCGAAACTGGGGGACGAAAACCCGCAGATCATGACCACGGGAACACCCGCGCCCCATGCCAGCCAGGAAAGGCCGCTGCCCAGACCGACGAAGAAGTCCGCGTGATGCAGGAGGTTCACCCGCTCCTGCAGGGGGATGTTCCCGGTGAAGTCCTCGGCGCCGTAGGGGATGGTGTTCCACCGGTCCCCGAA
>JAFSWY010000008.1 GCA_017444295.1 Selenomonadaceae bacterium
CCTGCCTTCCTTGCCCGCTCCAGGGCCATGACATCGGGCTTGTCCGTCAGCACGACGGCGATTTCCGCGTCCAGTTTCCCATCTGCAATCGCATCGATGATGGACTGCAGATCCGTTCCACGCCCGGAACAAAGGATGCCCAACACTTCCTTAGCCATGGAACACGCCGCCTTTGATGGTCACATCATGGGAGCCCTTGACAACCTTGCCGATCTCATAGCAGACCTCCTGCCCGGACTTCAGATGCGCCTTGATTTTTTCCGCCTCATCTGCACCGGCAATAACGACCATGCCAATGCCCATGTTGAAGGTGCGGTACATTTCCTTCCATTCCACATTGCCCCACTCCTGCAGGAGTTTGAAAATCACGGGCATCTTCCATGCGTCGGCCTGGATTTCCACAGCCAGATCCTCCGGCAATGCCCTGGGAATGTTATCGTAGAACCCGCCGCCTGTAATATGCACCATCCCATGGATGTCGAACTTCTCAATGAGAGGCAGGCAAGCCTTCGGGTAAAGTCTCGTGGGCGTCAGAAGTTCCTCGCCGATGGTCCTGCCCAATTCCTCAATGTACTCGTCGCCCTTGAACCCCTTGCGGTCAAAGACAATCTTGCGCACAAGGGAATAGCCATTGGAATGCACCCCCGAGGACGGAAGCCCCAGAAGCACATCGCCCTCCCTGACACGCGCACTGGTAATGAGCCTGGATTTCTCCACAACTCCCACGGCAAATCCCGCAATATCGTATTCCCCATCAGGATAGAATCCGGACATCTCTGCCGTCTCCCCGCCGATGAGCGCACAGCCGGATTCCTTGCAGGCACCGGCCACGCCCTTGACGACCTCTGCCACCTGCTCCGGCTTCAGCTTTCCCACAGCGAGGTAGTCCAGAAAGAAGAGCGGCTCTGCCCCCTGAACGAGAATATCATTGACACACATGGCAACAGCATCCGGCCCGATGGTGTCATGCTTGTCCAGCATAAAGGCAAGCCGCAGCTTCGTTCCCACACCATCCGTGCCGGAAACGAGAACCGGCTCCTTGTACTTGCCGCTGTTCAGCGCAAAAAGCCCGCCAAATCCCCCGAGATCGCCGAGAACCTCCGGGCGATAAGTGGCCTTGACACTGTCCTTGATGAGCTTCACCGAGTAATTGCCGGCATCAATGTCCACACCGGCATCCCGATAGGTAAGCTTTTCTTCCATTTTCTCCTCCCGTTCAGCCTTTTTTCCTCTGTTCAAAAACATATTTGTTCTTCCCCGCAGGACTTTCCCCCTTGGCAACCGGATAAGCGCTGTTGAAGCATGCATAGCACATGGATTCCGGGTTCGCATGGGTGAGGCTCTGCTTCAGCCCCTCCAGGGACAGGAAGTGCAGGGAATCCGCCTCGATGTACTGACGGATCTCTTCCACCGTTTTCGTCGCCGCGATGAGTTCCTTGCGGATCGATGTATCGATGCCATAGAAACAGGGATAGCCAATGGGCGGGGAACTGATGCACATATGGACTTCCTTCGCCCCCGCATGCCTGAGCATCCGCACGATTTTCCCGCTGGTGGTCCCCCGCACGATGGAATCGTCCACCAGAATGACGGATTTCCCCTCCACCACGGCCCGTATCGGATTGAGCTTGAGCTTCACTGCCGTGTCCCGCATCTTCTGCGTCGGCTGGATGAAGGTGCGCCCGATGTACCGGTTCTTGATGAGCCCTTCCATATAAGGGATGCCCGACTCGAAAGCATAGCCCGAGGCTGCGGTATTTCCGGAATCCGGCACGGAAATGACGATATCTCCCTTGAAACCGCTCTCCCTTGCCAGGATGCGCCCCATCATGAAGCGGGCCTCATGGACGCTCTGCCCGTCAATCACCGAATCCGGACGGGCAAAATAGATGTACTCGAAAATGCAGGAGGCCAGCTTCTGCCCAAAGGCGAACTTGTAGGACTTCACCCCGGAATCGTCGATGACCACCATCTCACCCGGCTCAACATCCCGTACAAAATCGGCTCCCACAACATCCAGGCCGCAGGTTTCCGACGAGAGGATCCACGTGCCGTTATCCTGCTTTCCAAGGCAAAGGGGGCGGAATCCCTGGGGATCCCTTGCACCGATGAGCTTGTCCTCCGTCATGATCGTCAGGCAATACGCCCCCTTGATCTTCCGAAGGCTCTCCATGACCTTCCCCTCGATGGTCTCCTTTCGGGAACGGGCGATGAGGTTCACGAATACCTCGGAGTCAATGGTTGTCTGAAAGATGGTGCCCTGCTCCTCCAGCCCATGACGGATTTCCTCCGCATTGGTCAGATTACCGTTATGCGCCAGGGCGATCTTGCCACCGGAATAATTCACCATGAGAGGCTGGGTATTCGCCAACAAGCTGGAGCCCGTAGTGGAATACCTCACATGCCCAATGGCGATGTACTGCCCATCCATATGGGGAAGCTGATGGCGAAAGACCTCGTTCACAAGCCCCATGCCACGGCTCACATCCATCCACGCACCATCCGTGATGGCAATCCCGGCGCTCTCCTGCCCGCGGTGCTGCAGGGCATAAAGGCCGAGATACGTCATCTCGGATACATTCTCATTACGGGAGTAGACGCCGTAAACGCCACATTCTTCCTTCCATTTGTTGTCGATATCATACATTGCTTTTCCTGCTTCTCCTGTCATCCATATCCATGTACAGCAAACTTTTCATAGTAAACTCCGTACGAAACGGTGTTTCGCACTACGCCCTTACACGAAATCTAACCGATTCCGCGCCCTTCGGGCTTGACTCGCTAAGATTTCATAGTAAAAAAAGCGGCCCGAATGCGCCGCGCAGCATCAAAGCTGTGCAGCGACACGAGCTGCTTTCTTATCCACATCCTGGGCCATCTTCTCGCGGTATTCCTGCAATTTCTTTGCCAGAGCTTCATCCGTCACCGCAAAAATCTGCGCAGCAAAAACAGCGGCGTTCTTCGCGCCATTCACCGCCATCGTAGCCACCGGCACACCGGAAGGCATCTGGACTGTGCTCAAGAGAGCATCCATGCCATTGAGGGGCGTCGCATTGATGGGGATGCCAATGACCGGCAAAGTCGTATAGCTTGCAACGACACCGGCAAGATGCGCTGCCGCCCCTGCCGCCACGATGAATACACGGATTCCCTTTTCCGGTGCCGCAAGAACGAACTCGCGAACCTTTGCAGGCGTGCGATGGGCAGAAGCCACCGTCACCTCGGACTCGATGCCAAATTGCTTCAAAAGCTCGACTGCCGGCTTCAGGATGGGCCAGTCGGAGTCACTTCCCATAATCACAGCAACTTTCATGGATTCCATCATCTCCTAACCATAACACAATACTTTACCATCATAGCAGAGGAAAATCCCTCATGTCAACAATGCCAGAATCCCTTTCCTCATTCCTGTGTGTCACACCTTTCCCGAAAGATGCCTTCCAAATGGTCAAGGATGACACGGGCAAGCTCCGACTTCTTCATCATGGGATGTTCCTCCACCCTTCCATCCCGAAAGACGAGACGGGCAATATTCGTCTCCCCCTGGAAACCAGCACCCGGCATGGTAACATCATTGGCCACGATGAAATCGAGGTTCTTCTTGGCCAATTTCTTTTTCGCATATTCCATGAGATTCTGCGTCTCTGCCGCAAACCCCACAAGAACCTGATGTTCCTTTTTCTGCCCCAACTCATAGAGGATGTCCGGATTTCGCACGAGCCCGATGGACCAATCATCATCGGACTTCTTGATCTTTTGCCCGGCCACGTGCTTCACGCGATAGTCTGCCACAGCCGCTGCCTTGATGACGGCATCCGAATCGGGAAATTCCTGCAGGACCGCCCGGCGCATCTCCTCTGTCGTTTCCACCCGGACCGTCCGCGCATTCCCAAGGTCTGGAAGGGCTGAGACACCCAGCACCAATACGACCTCCGCGCCTCGTCTTGCCGCCTCCTCTGCAACCGCATAGCCCATTTTCCCGCTGGAACGGTTCCCGATAAAGCGCACGGGATCGATGGGAGCAATCGTGCCTCCCGCCGTCACCAGGATCTTCCTTCCCTTCAGGGATTGCCTCCGGCAGAAGTATTCCTCCACCCTGGCAACAAGATCCACAGGCTCCGGCAAACGCCCCACGCCATCCACACCGCAAGCCAGATGGCCGGAGGCAGGCGGGATGATCTCCATACCCTGCGCCCGAAGCGCATCCAGGTTCCTCTGCGTCACAGGATTGCTGAACATATTGCTGTTCATGGCCGGTGCCAGAAACACAGATGCACGGGTGGCCAGGATCGTCGTGGTCAGCATGTCATCCGCCATGCCAACGGACAATTTCGCGATCAGGTTGGCCGTGGCAGGGGCGACAAGCACCAGATCCGCCATCTGTGCCAATGCAATATGCTCCACATTCCAGTGGGCAACCTTCCCCCACATGCTGGTGTTCACAGGATTGCCCGTGATCTCCCGAAAGGTGAGCTCCGTGACAAATTCCTGTGCCGCCCTCGTCATGATGACATGGACTTCCGCTCCGGCTTTTCGAAGACGGCTGGCAACTTCCACAGCCTTATATGCTGCGATCCCGCCGGCAACACCGAGAATGATCTTCTTTCCTGTCATGCAATGCCCAGATGACATCATTCCTGCTGCCCAGCCTCCTCATCTGCTGCCTCATCCGGCATCTCTGCCTCAGCAGGCCCAGAAGTCTCGCTGTCTTCTGAAACCTCCTGGGGAACCTCATCTACAGCCCCTTCGGCTTCCTCATACATCTCCTCTGCCAGATCCTCAATCTCTTCGCGGGAATCCTTGACAATCTTATAGGTAATCTTGCCCTCAACGATTTCCTCCAGAGCATTCGTCACATTCTTCGTGGACTGGTTCTTCGCCTTCACCTCGGCACCTGTCATGAGCTGACGGGCACGGCGCGCTGCGAGAACCACCAATCCATAGCGGCTGTCCACCTTTGTCATCAATGCATCCGTGGAAGGATTCACCATGCTCATCACTACACTTGTCTTCATTTCTCCAACACCTCAAAAATCTCTGTATTCTGTTCCACCCGGCAATGCTCCGCCACGAGAATCGATTGGATCTGCTCCACAGCCTTCCCGACACGGTCATTTACCACAACATATTTATACTTCCTGCCAACGCAGATTTCCTCTTTGGCCGCCCCCAACCGTCTGGCAATGCTTTCCTCGGTTTCCGTGCCCCGGCCGCGGATACGGCGTTCCAGTTCCTCCAAGGAGGGAGGCAAAAGGAAAATGAACACGCCTTCCGGGCATTTCTCCATGACCTTCAATGCACCCTGCGTATCGATCTCCAGCAGGATATCCTGCCCCTCCGCCAGCCGCTCCTGTATCTTCTTGAGGGGAGTCCCGTAATAGTTGCCATACACCTCGGCCCATTCCAGGAAACCGCCTTCCTCTATCATTTTCTCAAATTCTTCCCGCGCGAGAAAATAATAATTCACCCCATCCTGCTCGCCCTTTCGGGGAGAACGGGTCGTCGCCGAGATGGAATACGCCAGTTCCGGCAAGGATTCCATAAGGGCATTGCATACGGTGCCCTTGCCTGTTCCGGATGCCCCGGAAACCACGATAAGCAATCCCTGTTTCATTTTTCCTCATCCTTCTTCAGTTCTGCATCATCGCTGCCAACCATGCGATGAGCCACGGTCTCAGGCTGGACAGCCGAAAGGATCACATGGTCACTGTCCGTGATGACCACGGCACGGGTACGGCGCCCATAGGTTGCATCGATAAGCCTTCCCGCATCCCTTGCCTCCTGTATGATGCGTTTGATGGGGGCGGATTCCGGGCTCACAATAGCAATGATGCGGTTCGCCGAAACGATGTTGCCAAACCCGATATTTATGAGCTTGATATCCATAACCTCGCCTCACTCGATATTCTGTACCTGTTCCCTGAGTTTCTCGATCTCGCTCTTGATATCCACCACGATCTGGGCAGCGGCCGCATTGTTCGCCTTCGAGCCTATGGTATTTGCCTCACGGTTCATCTCCTGGATCAGGAAATCCAGTTTCCGCCCCACAGAACCCTCCTCTGTCGCTACCATCTGGCGAAATTGCTGGAAATGGCTCTTCAGCCGCACGATCTCTTCCGTATAGTTTACCTTGTCCGCATAAATGGCTGTTTCCTGTATGATGCGCGTTTCATCAAAGTCCTTGTCCGCCAGGAGCTCTGCCATCATCTTCTGCAGACGCTGGCGATATGCCTCCACAATCTCGGGCGCCAGTGCGGAAACCCTGTCCACCATGACCTCCAGTTCGGCCAGCCGCTGCAGGAAGTCCTTCTGGATATTCATGCCTTCCCTCTGGCGCATCGCATCAAGGGATTCCATGGCCTGTGCCAGGGCAGGAAACAATACCTCCTCGCAGCCTTCCAGAGAAGTCCGCTCCTCCATGACCAGCACATCGGGATAGGCCGCAATCGCAGTGACATCGCCATTTCGGGGCAGGCGAAGGAGATCGCTTATCTCATTGAGCGCCCCATGATATCCCTTTGCCAATCCGTGGTTCACGCGAACACAGGCCTCCATCTCCCGCTTATCCACAAGCGTGACATACACATCCATCTTCCCGCGTGCAGCCTTTTCCTTGATGCGATTGCGAAGCTCATCCTCCCACACATTGAGCAATCGCGGCATATGGAATGCCAAATCCAGAAAACGCTGGTTCACCGACTTGACTTCCACATGAACCTTATAGGACTCGTTTTCCGACTCCGCTGCGCCGAACCCTGTCATGCTCCTAAGCACAAAAGCACCCCTTCCATTTCCCTCATTCCTCGATTTCCCCCGAAAATACCTGTTCCGCCGGACCCGTCATGTAGATATGCCCATTGTCTGCCCACTCGATCACGAGCCTGCCGCCATCCAGCTCGATTTCCGCCTTCCTGTCCGCCTTGTCATTGAGCACTGCAGCCACAAGCGTAGCGCAGGCCCCTGTGCCGCAGGCCAGTGTGATGGATGCACCGCGTTCCCATACGCGCATGCGCATGTGCTTTCTGTCCCTGACCTCCACGAATTCCGTGTTCGTCTTGCGAGGGAATCGTTCATGGGACTCAAAAAGAGCCCCGATGCTCTCAATGCCGCAGGAGGCAATATCCTCCACGAACACCACGCAGTGCGGATTCCCCATGGACACGCAGGTCATGGCATAGGTCTTTCCCGCCACCTCGATGGGTTCGGACACCACCTGCCCCTTCCCAAAACCTGTCACAGGAATCTCGTCGCCTGCAAGGACCGGTTTTCCCATATCCACGCATACGGCCTTCGCAGGCCCGTCTCCCGCCACGATTTTCGGCACCAGGATTCCCGCGCCGGTCTCCACCGTGAATTCCGTGCCTTTTGCAATCCCATTGTCATACAGATAGCGGGCAAAACAACGGATGCCGTTGCCGCACATCTCCGCCTCGCTTCCATCCGTATTGAAGATGCGCATGCAAAAATCCGCCTTTTCCGACGGCAGGACGACGAGAATGCCATCCGCGCCAACGCCGTAATGCCTGTCGCACACCTTTCTCGCAAAGGCCGCATAATCCTTTATGTCCTCCCGCAGGCAATCCACCAGGACGAAATCATTCCCGCAGCCCTGCCATTTCGTGAAATCCATGACGACATCCCCTATCCTGAAATTTCCGTTCCAATCTTCGCTTTTCTTATTTTACTTGTTTTGTTGCCGCTATGCAACTGTCCGTGCTATACTTTCTTTATCAAATTGGGAACGAGGTATTGCAAATGAGCTTTGACGGATTTTCCATGCACCCCCTGGTGCAGGAATTACAGAACACCTTGAATGGCGGGCGCATCGACAAGATCACCCAGCCCAACCGGCATTCCATCATCCTTTCCATACGGCAGCCCGGGCAGAACCATCTTCTGCACATCTCCATCCATCCCCAGAACCCTGCCGCCCATCTCATCACGAAACCCCTGGAGAATCCTCCCGAGCCCCCCGTCTTCTGCATGGTGCTCCGCAAACAGATCGAGACAGGACGCATCGCCGATATACGCCAGCACGGGCTGGACAGGCTCATCCTTCTCGATATCGACACACTGGCCGCCGGTGGGAAAATCGTTACAAAAACCCTTGTCATCGAGCTCATGGGAAAATACAGCAACATCATTCTCATCCAGGATGGCACCATCATCGACTCCCTGCGGAAAATCGGCGAGAACACCAGCAGGGTGCGGACCGTGCTTCCGGGACAGGCCTATGAACTCCCTCCCGGACAGGAAAAGCTGGATCTTTTCGCCTCGCCCATGGAAGATATCATGGATCGCATCAAAAGCATCCCGGAAAAAAAGCTCTCCAAGGCACTCCTCGATGCCTGCATGGGATTCGGCCCCGTATCCGCCAAAGAGGCCACCTTTTCCGCAGGACTTCCCGCCAATATTTTGGTTTCGGAACTCGATGATGCGGATTTGCAATCCCTGCAGGATGCCCTGAAAGAACTCCGTCATGCCTGCCAGTCCACGGACAGCCCCGCTGCCCTCCTTTGCGATGCCAATCAGAAAATACTGGCCATGGCAGCCTTCCCCCTCCATTACATCGCCGATGCGACCATCCTGGAATTCCCCACCATCAGTGAACTGCTGGAAAAAGCGGACAGGATGATCGGCAGCTATGTGCCCCCGGACAAGGACCGCTTCCGCAAACTCGTAAAGAACGAGCTGAACCGTGCCCGCGGGAAACTGGAAAAAATCCACGAGGAGCTGGCCGAGGCAGAGAATGCCGAGGAATACAAGATTCGCGGCGACAACCTCATGACCTACCAATACGACTTCCAGGACCATGCCGATAGTGAGATCACGGTGCCTGACATCTACAGCGCCGAGGGAGAGAAAATCTCGATTCCCCTGGACCAGCGCTTCACTCTCGTCCAGAACATGCAGGCCTATTACAAGAAGTATGACAAGCTGAAACGGGCCCAGGAATTATTGAAGGAACAGATTGCCAAAAACGAGGAAGAGATTTCCTATCTCGAAAGCATCGAATCCTCCCTGCTTGCCTCCTCCAGCCTTGCCGAGATCAACGAGATACACAACGAGCTTGTATCCGGCGGCTTCCTCAGGGAAAAGGTGAAAAAGAAGAACAACGACAAACCCGCCCGCCCTTTCCATTTCCATGCCCCCGACGGCACGGAAATCCTTGTGGGAAAGAACAACTACCAGAACGACAAGCTGACCTTCAAGACCGCCCGTTACAATGACCTCTGGCTCCATACCAAGGATATCCCGGGCTCCCATGTCATCCTTCGCTCAGGCGGCATGGATCCGTCGGAGGAAACCCTGCTCCTCGCCGCCCAGCTCGCCGCCCATTTCAGCAAGGCACAGGCCTCCTCCAAGGTTCCCGTCGACTACACGGAGTGCCGCCATGTAAAGAAGCCCTCGGGCGCAAAACCCGGCTTCGTCATCTTCACCGACCAAAAGACCGTCTACATCACCCCGGATGAAAAAGAACTCGCCACCATCCTCATGCAGGACAGCGGCGAGTAACCAAATACCTCTTTCTTCTATTTGCACACATCCACCCATTCCAGGGCACCGGAATACTTTTCCAGTTCCTCCGGGGAAAGCTCGATGGCACTGTTGCCGCTGCCACAGGCAGGAAATATGGTGGCAAACCGCTTCATGGAGACATCCAGGTATACCTTTACCCCCTCCTTGGCCGCAAAGGGGCAGACGCCTCCCACCCCATGGCCGATTTTTTCCTCCACTTCATCTGCTGCCAGCATCCTCGGCTTTTCATGGAACACCGCCTTAAACTTCGGCCCCGCAATGCGCATATCTCCTGCCGTGACCACCAGAACCGGCTGGCCGCCCACGGAAAAGGACAGGGTTTTCGCGATACGGGCAGGCTCGCACCCCACGGCCTGCGCTGCCAAGTCCACAGTAGCGCTGGATTCCTCGAACTCAAGAATCCGCCCCTCCATCCCATGCGCACGAAAATACGCCTTGACATTCTCAATTGACATGAAACAATATCCTCCCTATTCAATTTTTATTGTTCTATAAGACCTTTTTATAACCAGCTGACATGATAACAACTTCCCTGTAAAATAAAACGCATTTGACTATTTTTCATTTGCCTCTTCAAGTACATACTGCCTGATTCTTTCACTTATGAAAAAACCGTCTTCTGTCATTTTATCCATAAGAGGCTTTATGACATGAATGTGCCCGTCTTTCTTGCCTTTCAGCAACACGCCTAAAGTTCCTGTCACCTTGAAGCCCATGAATTTCGCAGTTTTTTTGGCGGCATTGTCATCCATTATTAGCAGGTCTGCCTGCATTTCTTCAGCCAAAAGCATCACTTCCACTTCTCCGGCGTGAAGTCTGGAGCTGAATATCCTTTTGGAACGTTCGTCCGTAATTGGACAAACACGGATAAACCCACTGTTCCGGACCAATGTTCTGGCAGGTTCACTCTTGATTTCTTCCCATACGGCCTGAGGAATCAAAATTTCACCATATAACTTTTGCAGAATATTCAGGCATCCGATATTCGCCAAGCCAATCAATGGTGTAGTATTGGAAATCACCTTACGCATTTTGCATTTCCTCTATAAATTCATTCTTGTCATCGAATTGATAAATGGAAACTTTGTTTGCCCCAAGATAACGAATGAAATCCTCTTTATCCATGCCGGCGATTTGAGCGCAATAACCCAAAGATACACCATGTACCGTATAGTATCGCAAAGCAATTATCTTCCTTACTTCTTCCGTTGCTTCTAATTTGCTCATTCTAATGTCGTATAGCACTTCTTCCGGTATATCAACAGCAATTTGACACATGGGAATCTTTACCCCCTCATCCAACAGCACCTTCCACATCATAAACCTCGATGCGCCCGTCCTGGCCCACGCGGCAGCGCAGCCATTTTCCGGGCGGAAACCCATCTCCCGTGGATGTCATGAGGAAATCTCCGGGATCCGAAAGGACATACCATTTGCGGTCTTTTGTCTGTCCCGGTGGGGAGGCGAGCCTCGTCATGGCCTGTGTGCCGATAAGCTCAGGCTCCGTTCCGTTCAGGTCATAGACGCGCAGGTGGTAGTTCATCCCATCCGTCGAGCAATCCGCGTACAGATAGCGCCGATCGTCCTCAAGCTGAACAAACACCGGGCGGAAATCCTTGGCTGCAATCCGATCGACAAGCGTTTCACCGCAATAGACAATCCTCACCTCATCTCCCATATTGTAGACGGCCAGCCGGTCATCCCTGGGGCTGTCGGAGAATCGTTGGGGCAAACAGGGAATGATGTCGATGGCATAATTGCCAGGTCCGCGCCAGCAAGGCCCGGGATGATATCCGTCCTGACGGAACAGCTCCGGATGCTCGGAGAAGAGGATGGTGGTGGCAAAAATGCCCTCTGCATACGAACCGATCTGATAAGGATTGAAATAAAAGGATATGCCCCAGGGATCCAGTGTCCAGGAGATGGTATCATCCTCCATCATCTGATCCACCATTTCCTCCATCAGTGTACTGCCGCTTTCCATGAAAGAGGCCTTCGGATAGTCGAACCGAAGCTGTGTCTTGACTGCTTCGGCCATCGCCTTCCTGTCCGCAATGACATCCTCCAGCTGCAGTTCCTTCCCTGTGCCGGCATCGAAATTCCGTCCAATCACGCCATACGTCCCATGCACGCCTCCCTCATAGGAGGAATTGTTTTCCAGGAAGCTCACGGCCAGCGAATCCGTGCGCCGGAAGCATATGTCCTCTGTGTGTTCATAGGGGTAAAAGGAGGCTGCCCCGGCCTTTTTCCGCTCATTCCTTTCCTGTTTCGCGGCAGCAAGCATCTGCTTCCGGATATCGCGGTTGGACCGCCCTTCCTGTTTGTTGTAATCCGACAGTGCCTTGGCAATATTTTTGAATCCAGTCCTGTCTCCCTGAAAATCCACCTGTGTCCAATGGGAACGAAACAGTTCCCCCTCTTTGTCCCCATCGGAAAAATACTGCGTGCGCACCGCCAGTGGCAGGTGGCGCAGCGACGAATCCGAATATGCGGGTGCACATTCCGCGAAAGATGCGGGCACAGACAAGGCCAGCACCGCCATGACCGTTCCAATCCATCTCTTGAACCCCTTCATTGCGTCATCTCCTCAACATCCCAGAAAATATGTATCACGTGGAAAAGTTCTTCGTCAAGACGCCAGATTCCTGCTTCCCCTATTCCATAAATGTCTTCCAGGAAATAGCGCCGTTGCAGGAAAAGAGCCCGCATCCAAACAATAGATGCGGGCTCTCCTATGGGGTCAGCCGCCACGATATGCCTTGCAATATGCCTCGGCAATTCCTTTCAATTCCTTCGTGCCGACCTCGCACTCCTTGCCCATGATGTCATCCACCACTTTTGTCATTTCTGCTGTAATTTCCAAGCGGAAGGCATTGCCGGCAAACTCCCCCGATACCTCTCCATCAGTGCAAACCGCATCAATCGCATGCAGGATCTCATCGGAAAAGCTCCTTGCCTCGGCCAGAAGGAACGCTCCCACCAGCTCGTATTTCTTGTCCTCGAAGACCATCACCGGAACCGGGTGCTTCCCCTCCGTCATCCTTATCTCATACTTCATCATTTCTTCTTCCCCACATAAATCGGATAAGCAGTAACGATTTTCTTCTTGTCGTTCAGATACATATCAATCTCAAGATTCCCATGGTACCCAATCCAAAGATCCCCTTGGGGATTCTGCGGATTCGCCAGGGCATCCCTGTAAGCGTCATTGATGGCATCAACAACCTCCTGGGGGGTCCAGGTCTCCGGATAGAAGGAACTGAAGCCATTCTTCTTGACATCCCCCACCTCGACCTTGGCCGTGAAGACCTCATTCTCATCAAGGCTGCTTCTTGTTCCGTCAATGATATGCCCCTTGCTTCCCTCCACCATGGAGTAATGGTAGCCGGTGGCCTTGCCTTTCTTGTTGATGGTGCCATCAAAAATATGCTCCAGCGCTCCCCTGGCAAAGTTCTCCGTATTCCTGAGACCCTCGATATCCTCTTTCGCATATTTGCCATGTGCCGACTTATGATTTGTTTCCTCCCTGGTTTCCCTGACCGGTCCGGGATCCCTGTCCGCAGGCCTGGTTTCCTGGTCCGCAGCCTGTACTGCCGCAGGCTGTGTTCCCTGGGACGCACTTCCGGAGGATGCGCTCTTATCCGCACCGCATCCCAAGACTGCCATCAGGAACGTCAAAGACAAGGCCAAAACTGCTGCCCATCGAAAAGTAATTTTTTGCATAGGCCTTTACGCTTCCCTTTCCAATTCCCGCAGGACAACCTTTTCCACTCCATCCACCGCATCAATCTGCACGCTGACCACCTCGCGGGAGGAGGTCGGCACATTCTTGCCCACGAAGTCCGCGCGGATAGGAAGCTCGCGATGCCCGCGGTCGATCAGGACAGCCAGCTGGATGGCTTTTGGCCGCCCCATGTCAATAATGGCATCCAAGGCGGCGCGGATAGTCCTTCCCGTATAGAGGACATCGTCCACCAGCACGATGGTCTTTCCCGTGATATCCACCGGCAATTCCGTGGGACGCACAATCGGCTGGTAGGAGAGCGTGGAAAGGTCATCCCTGTAAAGGGTAATGTCCAGAACCCCCACCGGAGGCTTCCCCCCCTCGATCTGCCCGATATTTTCCGCCAGACGCTCGGCAATGGGAACCCCACGGGTGCGGATCCCCACGAGAACGATATTCTCCACGCCCTTGTTCTTCTCAACGATCTCATGGGCGATGCGGGTAAGGGCACGGCGAATCCCCTCTGCGTCCATGAGCACGGTCTTGTCCATCAATGTTGGCATATAAGATCATCTCCTTAAAAAATATCCTTTTATTCTTTGCAAAGCCCCAGCAGTTCCTCTTCCGAGAGAATCTTCGTCCCCAGAGTCCGGGCTTTTGTCAGCTTGCTTCCGGCCGCTTCCCCGGCAACGAGATAGTCCGTCTTTTTCGAGACGCTGCCCGTCACCCTGCCGCCGTGACGCTCAATGAGCGCTGCCGCTTCCTTCCGGTCCATGGTGGGCAAGGTACCTGTGATCACGAAGGTCTTGCCGGAAAAAATGCCCTCTTCTCCCCCGGTCTCACGGCTCTCCATATTGACCCCTGCAGATTTCAGGGTGAGAAGCATCTCCTTGTTGGCTTCATCGGAAAAGTATTCCCTGATGTTCTTCGCGCTGATTTCTCCCATATCCGGAACGGCAAGAAGCTCTTCCTCTGTCGCTGCCTGCAGGGCATCCATGGAACCAAACTTCCCCATGAGATCCCTCGCCGCCGCCCTGCCGATGCCGGGAATCCCCAGCCCCGTCAAAAGCTGCTGCGGCTCGTTTTCCTTGCTCGCCTCAATTGCCTGAAGAAGCTTGTCCGTATTCTTTTCCTTGCCAAGGATGCCTGCGGCAATCAATTCCTCCCGGTGGCTGCGCAGATGATAGATGTCCGCGATATTTGCAAGATAGCCCTTTTCGATGAGTTCCTTGATATAGGCCGCCCCGAATCCCTTGATGTCCATGGCATTTCGGCTCACGAAATTCAGGATATGGTTCTCCAGTTGCGCCGGGCAGCTGGGATTCGTGCATTTGATATCCGCAGTATTCTCCTCGCGAGAGGCATGATGCCCGCAAACAGGGCAGGTATCCCCGATGAGGAAGGGCTCTGCATCCACCGGGCGCTTCCCCTTCACGACACCCTTCACCTTCGGGATGATTTCCCCGGATTTATAGACGACAATCGTGTCCCCAATCCGCACATCCATCTCGTCGATGAAATCCTGGTTGTGGAGGGTTGCCCGCTCCACCTTGGTACCGCAAAGGCGGATGGGGTCGAATATCGCGGTCGGGGTAATGCGCCCCGTCCTGCCCACGGAAAGCTCGATCTTCCTCAGCACGGTCTCTTTCTCTTCGGGGGGATATTTATAGGCAATCGCCCATCTCGGCACCTTCGACGTGGCCCCCAGCCGTTCCCTGTCGGCAAAGTCGTTGAGCTTCACCACGGCACCGTCGATATCATAGGGAAGCTCCCCCCTGGACTCGCCGATCTCCTGTATGGCTTCCCATACCTCATCCGCCGTGCGGCAGACCTTGTAGCCATGAATGATCTTGATGCCCTGGTCCCTCATGAACTCATAGGCTTCCGTATGGGTCGCAAACTCCCTGCCACGGACTGCCTGCAGGTTGAAGACGAACATGGACAGGTTCCTCTCCGCCGTGATGCGGCTGTCCAACTGGCGAAGAGTTCCTGCCGCGCAGTTGCGCGGATTGGCAAAGGGCTTGAGCCCCAAAAGCTCCTGCCTTTCATTGACGGCCTCAAAGGCCGCCGTCTCCATATAGACTTCCCCCCGCACCTCGAAATAGGGGAGCCGGTCCTTCAAGGACTGCCTCACATCCTTTATGACCCTTGCATTCTCCGTGACATCCTCTCCCTGAAGGATCCCGTCGCCGCGCGTGACAGCGCGGACAAGTTCGCCATTCTCATAGCGAAGGGCCAGGGAAAGCCCGTCGATCTTCTCCTCCACCACGAATTCCGGTTCCTCGAATTCCTGCCGCATGGAGGTGACAAAATCCACGATCTCTGCCTTGGAAAAGACATCCTGCAAAGAAAGCATGGGAACATCATGCTTCACCAGGACACCCGCTTCCCGTTTGGCCTTCCCCCCCACCATCTGCGTGGGGGAAGTCTTCGTGATGAGTTCCGGATATTCCTTCTCAATGGCCTTGAGGCGAAGCATGAGCTGGTCGTACTCATAATCCGATATCTCCGGGCTGTCATCGTCATAATAGCGGCGGTTGTGGTGCTTGATCTCCTTGCGCAGTGCCTGCAGCTCTTTCTTGATCTCCTTGATGTCTGCCACCCTCGACCATCCTTCCCACAATGTTCAAGCCTTCACGATTGGTGCGTATTTCTGTGTAAAGCCCTTCACGCCCTGCCCGGGAAATGCGATCTTGAGCTCCGTCTCCTCGCCGCTTCCCTTGACGGAAATGACGGTCCCCAGGCCAAATTTTCCATGCCGCGCCTTGTCTCCCACGGACCACCTGGTCGTGATGTCCGGGCGGATGATGTCTTTTGGCGCATTCGTCTTTGCCGGAGGCGCGCTCTGGCGGCGCTGCATGGCCTGCATGGCTTCCAGCGCGGATTGGGGCTTGCCACGGAAGTGCACGCCTTTTCCCATCTGGCTTGCCTTGGGATGAAACGCGGTTCCAGCTCCGGTGCCGTACCGGTCTGCCCCGTCTGAGGAATCCATGCAGGATACAGGAACCTCATCCATGAAGCGGGAGACGGGATTCATGTTCGTCCTGCCAAAGATCGTGCGCATGCGCGCATGAGTCATATAGAGCTTCCTCTGGGCACGGGTGATGCCCACATAGCAGGTGCGGCGCTCCTCCTCAATCTCCTTTTCCTCCATGAGGGTGCGGGAATGGGGGAAGATCCCCTCCTCCATGCCCGCCATGAATACGACAGGAAATTCCAGTCCCTTGGCGGAATGCAGGGTCATAAGGGTCACGCGGTCATCCTCCAGTTCCGCATTGTCGATATCCGAAACCAGGGAAACCTGGGAGAGGAAATTCTCCAGGCTCGGGCTCTCCTCCGTCTTTTGGAAATCCTTCGCCACCCCAACGAATTCCTTGAGGTTCTCGATGCGGGACTGGATCTCCGGCTTTTTGTCCTCCGCCTCAAGTTCCGCCATATAGCCGGAATCCTCCAGCACCTTCTCCACAAATTCATCCAAGTCCATCTGCCCTTGCATTCCCATGAGCTCAAAAACAAGGGTAGAAAATTTCTCCAGGGAATTCCTTGCCCGCCCGGAAAGCCCCGGAACGCTTCCCATGGCATCCGGGCTGGAGATGATGTCGAAAAGCGTCAAATCGTTGGCATCGGCGTACTCCGTCAATCTGCCGATGGAAGTCGCCCCCAGACCCCGCTTCGGCACATTGATGATACGGAGAAGGCTCACCGTATCCAAGGGATTGTAGATCACCCGAAGGTACGCAAGGATATCCTTGACTTCCTTGCGGTCATAGAACTTCAGTCCCCCGACCATGGTATAGGGAATCCCTGCCCGCATCAAGCCCTCCTCCAGGACACGGGACTGGGCGTTCGTCCGGTAAAGAATGGCCATATCCCCATAGGAAGCGCCATGCATCGTCTTTTCCTTCACGATGGCATCGGCAATGAAACGGGCCTCACCCCATTCATCCTCCGCCTCATAGCTCGTGATACCCTCCCCGGAGGGATTTTCCGTCCAGAGCTCCTTTTTCTTGCGATTCCTGTTGTTCTCGATGACGGCATTGGCGGCCATGAGGATGGTCCTGGTGGGGCGGTAATTCTGCTCCAGCTTGATGGTGACGGCCTCCGGATAATCCTTTTCAAAGTCCAGGATATTGCGGATATCTGCACCGCGCCAGCCATAGATGGACTGGTCTGCATCTCCCACGACGCAGAGGTTATGATGTTTCTCCGCCAGGAGTTTTGTCAACTGGTACTGCGCTCCGTTCGTGTCCTGGTACTCGTCCACGAGGATATAGCGGAAACGGTTCTGGTACTTTCCCCGCACTTCCTCGTTCTCTTCCAGAAGGGCCACGGACACCATGAGGAGGTCATCGAAGTCCAGCGCATTGTTCGCCCGGAGCTTCTTGGCATAGAGCTGGTAGACCTCTGAGACTTTCTTCTCGTAGAATCCTGCCGCCATCCTTTCGTATGCCCTTGGCCCCTGCATCATGTTCTTTGCATTGGAAATCGCCGACTGAACGCTGTTCGGGGCAAACTGCTTGTCGTCGAGGTTCAGTTCCTTGAGGCAGGTCTTGATGAGATTATGGGTATCGCTGGTGTCATAGATGACGAAATTGCTCTTGTAAAGCCCTGTGGCTTCAATCTCCCGGCGCAGGAAACGGGCGCAGAAGGCATGGAAGGTGCTGAGCCACACATCCCTGGCCCCCTCGCCAATCATGTTGTCCACACGGTCCCGCATCTCCATTGCCGCCTTGTTGGTAAAGGTGATGGCAAGAATCCTATAGGGAGCCACCCCATGCGCCAGCAGATTGGCAATCCTGCAGGTCAGCACCTTCGTCTTTCCGGATCCCGCCCCCGCCATGATCAGGAGCGGGCCCTCCATATGCTCCACCGCAGATTTTTGCGCTGGATTGAGCCCACTGAAAATATCCAAGAATATCCCCCTTCCGCATAAATCCTGTCCTCATTCTACTCCGTGCAGGAAGATTTTTCAAGGTGAAGGCTCATGGATGCCATTGAGGCTTTGACCGTTAAATTTCCTTGCGGGGCTGATATGCAGGGTATTTCTGCATGTATATGTGTATGATGAAAAGAAGTACGAGGGAGAATTCGCATAGAGGGAGGACGGGGACGGGGGAGGCTTTGGGGCTTCCACGAATGGCCTGTCCTGATATGTCCTACGTGTCTAGATACCCCGCCGGCAAGCGACGGCTCACGCAACGAGGTTTGCGCACTTAGAGAGTATCTACGACAGGCCACCCCTTCGGGGTTGGGTAGTTCCAGCCCCAAATCCTCCCCCATCCCCTTCGTGGGTGTGGTGTGTTAGGAGTTTTCTGTTTTAGAAAACCCGCAGCAAATTGCCACGGGCTTCTGTGTCTCGTATGCTGTTTGGCTGGAATCAGTATTCCGGACTGAGAAAAAACTCGCCGGACAGCAGGTCACCGTCCTGCACGAGAACATTGTCTATCTGTGGATAGAGTTTCCCCTCCAAGCTTATTATCTTGAAAGACCTTTTTGTTGGTTCGTTCCTTGTGTCCACGATGAACATGGACTCCACCGTGTCCACGGTATATCTCATGCCGTAGAACAAGGTGCTGCTGAGAAGGAGCGGATAGTTGAGCCTTTGCTTGTGGGGGACAAAGACTTCGAACGGAGCATATTCCAGTTCGTCAATCTTGAACTCCGGCAGACGGTATATGTCCCCCATGGTGAAGCCGCCAATCCCGCCGACGACCCCGTTTTCCAGGATTTTCTCGGCGGAGTATGCCTTTTTGAGAATGGGGCCCGGCACGGAAAACATGGGGATTGTCGCACCTGTGTCTATCAGCGCGAAAAGCCCGCCGATCTCTATGACCGGCCTTTGATATTTCTTCAGTGTCGGTATCTCGATTTTCGCCATGGCAACCACCCTTCCTCTTTTTGGCTTTATTATAACGCATTGTTCAAATTTTGCCAAAGGCAAAATATTCCTCATCATAACACACGCATGGAGGAAAGTCGGGGACGAGGGAGGCTTTGGGGCTTCCACGAATGGCCTGTCCTGACAAGAACTACGTGTCTAGATACCCCGCCGGCAAGCGACGGCTCACGCAACGGGGTTTGCGCACTTAGGGAGTATCTACAACAGGCCACCCCTTCGGGGTTGGGTAGTTCCAGCCCCAAATCCTCCCCCATCCCCTTCGTGGGGTTGTGGCAGGGGCTGTATTAACATATAAAAAGGCTGCCGATGGCAGCAAGAAAGGAGCATCCATATGAAAAACAGACGAACAGCACCACCTTCTACGCAGATGAGCGTGAAGGAAGTCATGGAAGCGGCAGGAGTGGGAAAGAACACCGCCTACCAGATCATCAAGAGACTCAATGCAGAACTGGAAGCAATGGGCAAGCTCACCTTTCGGGGGCGAGTCAACCGTAAATTCTTCGAGGAGAAACTCTGCTATGATGGCAAGGATGATTGAACGAGTGTCCCACCTCGTTCAGAAACATAAAAATAATTGTTCGAGATGTAGTCAGATGCTAGGAGAGAATATGCCAGTAGCATATTCTCGAGGGCGGCGTAGCGGTGGCTACGCCAACTGGTTGACATGCCAGTGGCATGTCAATGGGAGTTCTGAGCCATTGGTGAAGAATTC
Source organism: Selenomonadaceae bacterium (assembly GCA_017444295.1). Taxonomy (GTDB): domain Bacteria; phylum Bacillota; class Negativicutes; order Selenomonadales; family Selenomonadaceae; genus UBA3796. Next base: position 19,876 of record JAFSWY010000008.1, read on the forward strand.
CCCGACCGATGACGACGCAGATGGCTGCATATCGGGCAATTATTGTGGATATGAACGAGGCGGGACACGATCAACAGGGGCAACGCAGAGCTGCCCCTGTTGTGCAGGGAGGGAATATTTATGGGAGAAATGGTATATGCGTATGGCAGGGTGTCCACACGGGAGCAAAACCTTGACAGGCAGCTGGCCGCCTTTCGGGAATGCGGTGTTCCACCGGAGAATTTTTTCGTGGACAAGCAGTCGGGCAAGGACTTTGACCGTCCCGCCTATCAGTCGATGCTGAAGGTTCTGGAGCCCGGCGATACAATTGTCATCAAGAGCATTGATCGACTGGGGCGTAATTATCAGGAAATCATTGACCAATGGCGCTATCTCACCAGAGAAAAACGTGCCAATATCAAGGTGATTGACACCCCTATTTTGAATACGAGTCCTGACCGGGACCTTATGGGGACGGTGATCAGCGATGTAATCCTGCAACTGCAGTCCGCATTCGCCCAGGCGGAACGCGACAACATCCATCAGCGTCAGGCCGAGGGCATTGCAGCCGCCAAGGTTCGTGGTGTGCGGTTTGGCCCTGAACCGCACAAGCGTCCTGCAGAGTATGAGACGCTGAAGCAGGCTTGGGAGAATGGAACTCTTTCGGCCCGGCAAGCCTCTGCCCGCTTGGGCGTAACCCATAAGACCTTTCTGAAGTGGGTTCGAGAATAATACTTCACAAGCGTTTTGCGGTTATGGATCGTGAACATTTGCTACTACTGCGCTTAGGCTGGATACAGTTGTGTACAATTGTATCCGCACCCAAATTGCTTTTTTGCATAACAAACAATACCAGTTCTTATTAATTCGCTACATATTATGTTATATCCTTCCTATCGTATGAAAAAATTTAGGCTGGATACAGATGTACGAAACTGTATCCAGCGGCAGATGACAAAATAACACTTTTTGCACTCTGCCCTCTCCAAATTGCCTGTAGGTACAGATAAAGCACCAGATGATGACTTCCAATTCAATCGCAAGCTGGAGCTCAACACACGCTTGCAGAAGCTGAAAAGGGAACGGGCGAAAATTATGGAGCAAGGGAGAGTCGAGGCATGAAGAAATTGAACGGAGAATCTCTGAACATCACCGAGGAAAATTTGAAGGCATTGGAACAACTCTTCCCAGAGGCCTTTGAGGAAGGGAAGATTGACTTCGCGGTACTCAAGCAGCTCTTGGGAGATTTCGTGGATGATGAAGAAGAACGCTATTCCTTCAAGTGGAACGGCAAAGGCCGCGCCTTGCGTCTGTCTCAAACACCTTCTCTTGGGACACTCCGCCCTTGCAAAAAGGAAAGCAAGGATTGGGATACAACGGAGAATCTCTATATTGAAGGGGATAATCTGGAAGTTTTGAAACTCTTGCAGAAAAGCTACTATGGCAAGGTGAAGATGATATATATCGACCCTCCCTACAATACGGGTGGGGATTTTGTCTATAAGGACGATTTCAAGGATAATGTCGAAAATTACAAACGAGTGACGGGACAGGTGGATGGAGAAGGACATAAGATTGACACCAATACAGAGAGCAATGGACGGTTTCATACAGATTGGCTGAATATGATGTATCCTCGTTTGAAACTAGCGAGGAATTTGCTTTCTGAGGATGGGGTTATTTTTATCAGCATTGATGATAATGAGCAGGGAAATTTACGCCATGTATGTGACGAAGTTTTTGGTCAAATAAATTTTATTAACAATGTAATTTGGCAAAAAAAGTATTCCCCACAAAACGATGCTCAATGGTTTAGTGACAATCATGATTTTGTACTTATATATGCAAAAAATAAAACTAATTGGCACCCACATTTATTACCAAGGACAGAAGAAATGAATGCACGATATAAAAATCCAGATAATGATTCCAAAGGCCCGTGGAAATTGATAACATTACACGCTAAAAGTGGCAATAACACAAATTTTTCGTACACATTCAAAAACGGAGTAACATGGAGACCACCTTCTGGAACGTACCCCAGATTTAGCGTAGAAACTATGAAAAAATATGATGAAGAAGGAAAGATATGGTTTGGAGCTGATGGGAAGAGTGTCCCCTCTGTAAAAAATTATCTTTCAGATGTAAAACAAGGGGTTACGCCTTTAACTATTTGGACATATGAGGAAGTTGGTCATAATCAGACAGCACGAGAAGATGTCAAAAAATGTTTTGATGGAAAAAATCCATTTGATACGCCAAAACCGGTTTCGTTGATTAGACAAATTTGTTATGTTGCCAGTTCCTCCAAAGACTGCATAATCCTCGACTTCTTCTCCGGCTCCTCCACCACCGCCCACGCAGTAATGCAACTCAACGCCGAAGATGGCGGTAATCGCAAATTTATTATGGTACAACTCCCAGAGCCCACCGCCGATAACAGCGAAGCCGCCAAAGCGGGCTACAAAAATATTTGCGAAATCGGCAAGGAGCGTATTCGTCGTGCCGGAGAGAAAATAAAAGCGGAATGTGAAGATAAGGACAAAGCACAAAATCTCGATATTGGCTTCAAAGTATTCAAGCTCGACAGTTCCAATCTCAAAAAGTGGAACCCACATCCGGAGGATTTGCAGCTTTCCTTGCAGGAATCCGTGAGCAACTTTCTGCCGGGACGCTCACAGCTTGATGTCGTCTATGAAATCCTGCTCAAAATGGGGCTTGATCTTACATCCCCCATCGAAGAACGCAAGGCGGGAAATGAAACGGTCTATATCATTGCCGGTGGTGCTTTGATGATTTGCCTTGGAGAGAAGATCACTCTCCCCGTAGCGGAGGAGATTGCCAAACTCCACAAGGAATACGACAGCGAACTCTGGCAGGTTGTCTTCCGTGACACAGGCTTTGCCTCGGACATGGACAAGACCAACATCAAAGAAACGCTCAAAACCGCAGGACTGGATGAGGACAGCTTTGTGTGCGTATGAGTTAATTTTCGTAGTGTCCTTTGCAGGATTTCACGAATATCATATCATCTGCAACCTCGTAAACAAGACGATTTTCTTTGTCGATCCTTCGGCTGTATTCATTCTTGCGATAGCTCAATTTTTCCGGCTGTCCTTCGCCAGCTAACACTCCGTCACGCTCGATGCTGCGCAACAATTTGTTTATTTTTCGCAAAGTCTTTTTGTCCACCAATTGCCAATAGAGATAATCGCTCCAACCCGCATCAACAAAAGCAACGCGGCTCATTCTGCCATAGCCTCCAATTCCTCCATTGTGAATACTCTAAATTGCCCCTCCCGAAGCTGCCTGTCGGCCTCGTCCAATTTTGCAAGATACGCCGCATTATTGGCCGCCTTCATTATGGCATCACGAGCGAAGACTTCCAGGCTTAAATTAGCCGCATTAGCTTGCTCCTCAACAAACGCTACATCGGCAGGAGATAAGTCTACAGTGATAGACATAGAAAAGCCCCCTTTCCTGATCTTTCGTCTATCATTATATATCATTCATGCCGTAAATGCAATTCGACAACCTATATAGAGGTGAAAATACCCATGAAGTTAAAATTTGACTCCACCCTTGACTACCAACAAGAAGCCATTGCCGCTGTGCGGGATGTGTTCAAGGGACAGACAGTGAAACCATCTTTGTTCACAGTGACAGCTGTGGACGAGCAGTTATCCCTTTTGGACGAGTTTTCTTCTCCCCAACAGCTTGCCCTGGGACAGGGCATCGGAAATCGTCTGGGACTGGACCAGGAAGATTTGCTCAAGAATATCCGTGAGGTACAGCTCCGACATGGACTTCCTCAATCTGACACCCTGGAAAGCGAGCTCAATCTTGATATCGAGATGGAAACCGGCACGGGGAAAACCTACGTGTACCTCCGTACCCTGCTGGAACTCAACAAGGCCTATGGTTTCACCAAGTTTATCATCGTTATGCCAAGTATCGCCATCAAGGAGAGCGTAAAGAAAACCATCGACATCACCCGTGAGCACTTCCGTGGAATCTACACCAATGTGAACTATGATGCCTTTGTCTATGACAGCAATCATATCGAGAAAATCCGGGACTTTGCCACGGCCAACGATATCCAGATCATGGTCATCACCATCGATGCCTTCCAGAAAAGCTCCAACCTCATCAACCGTTACAACGACAAGAAATTCGGCGAGTCCCTGCCCATTGACCTGGTGAGGGAAACTCACCCCATCGTCATCATCGATGAACCCCAGTCCACCATCAGCACCGACTATCAGGTGGATGCCGTAAGGTCACTCAATCCCCTCTGCACCATCCGCTATTCGGCAACGCCGATCCGGGTGGAAAACAAGCTCTATCGGCTGAACGCTGTGGACAGCTTTTCCAAAAAGCTGGTGAAAGGCATCGAAGTGGAGAGCTTTGCCGTAAAGGATGACCATAACGATGCCTATCTGCTCCTGAAGTCCGTGAATAACAAGAAAATGCCCATCACAGCAAAAATTGAGATGGACGTGCAAAACAAGAAAGGTGTGGTGAACCGCAAGACCGTCACCGTGAAGCAGGGGGATGACCTCTACGAAAAATCCGGCGGACGTGATATGTACGAGGGCTATATCGTCAAGGACATTTACTGCGCCGAGGGATCTGAAGCCGTGGACTTCACCAGCCGCAGTGATATTTTGCGCTTGGGCAAGGCCATCGGCACGATTCAGGACGATGAAATGAAGCGGCAACAGATACGCGCTACCATCGAGGAACATCTGAACAAGGAACTGGAGCTGAATCCCAAGGGCATCAAGGTTCTCTCCCTGTTCTTCCTTGACCGTGTGGCGAACTATCGGGAATACGATGCCGAGGGCAATCCTGTCAAGGGCAAATATGCCCGGTGGTTCGAGGAAATTTACGCCGATACCATTCGCCGCCCCAAGTACCATGACCTTTTCCACAGCCTCCATAACGAAGCGGCAGACGAGGCAGAGCTCATCCATGACGGCTATTTTTCTGCGGACAAGGGGAGCAAGGGGAAACCGGGAAAATGGAAAGATACCAAAGGCGACACAGTGGCAGACGACAGCACCTATAACCTTATCATGAAGGACAAGGAACGTCTGCTTTCCTTTGATTGCAAAATCCGCTTCATCTTTTCCCATTCCGCCCTGAAGGAAGGATGGGACAATCCCAATGTGTTCCAGATTTGCACCTTGAACGAAACCAAGAGCACCATCAAGAAGCGGCAGGAAATCGGGCGTGGTTTGCGTCTCTGCGTCAATCAGTCAGGAGAACGGCAGTATGAACCGGGAATAAACATTCTGACCGTCATGGCCAACGAAAGCTATGACGAGTTTGCCAATGCCCTGCAGAAGGAATACGAAGAGGACGGCATCCGTTTCCGTGTACTGGAGGTGGCAAACTTTGCCAATATCCTTGTGGCAAGCGACAAAGATCAGGAAGAACCCTGTTATCTGGGAGCCGAGAACGCAGAGAAAATCATGGACTGTCTCAAGGAACAAGGCTATGTGGATGAGAAGGGCAATGTGAAGGAAACTTTGAAACTGGCGATCCAACAGGACACCTTTATTGTTGCCGAAGAATTTGCTCCATACAAAGCCCAAATCCAGGAGATCTGCATCAAGGCTTGCGGAACATTGCCCATCCACAACAAACGAGAACGACGTGAGGCAACTCTCAACAAGGAAGTGTTCCTGTCTCCAGACTTTAAGGAACTGTGGGACAAAATCAAGTGGAAAACCACCTATCGGGTGGATTTCTCCACCGATGAACTCCTCCAAAAGTGCCGCAAGCAGATGGCATTGGAGCTGAGAGTTCCATCGGCAAAAATTATCCAAACAAGGGCAGACCTGGCCGTAGACGCAGATGGAGTCAGCACGACGGTTGTGGCAGATCGTGCCGTGGATTCCTTTGGGCATAGCGGCGCCCTGCCCGATGTGGTCGCCTATCTCCAAAACGAGACGAACCTCACCCGCCGCACCATCGTGGAACTTCTCACCGGAACACGGCAGGACGCTTCCGGCAACTGGAAGAGCTTCGATGAATACGGCAATCGGCTCAAGGACTTCCAGAAAAATCCCCAAGTCTTTATGGAAGGAACAGCAAAGATCCTCCGCTCCGTCATGAAGTCCATGATTGTAGACGGCATCCGCTACCAGAAAATCGGCGATACGGAATACTACTGCCAGGAGCTGTTCGAGACGGAAGAGCTCAAGGGATATCTGGAAACCAACATGATGGAAAGCAAGAAGGGCATCTACAATTATGTGGTCTATGACAGCGAGAATGAGCGAAAATTCGCCGCTGCTTTTGAGCAGAACGAAGATGTCATGCTCTACGCCAAACTCCCCGATTGGTTCAAGATCAGCACGCCGCTCGGTGCCTACAATCCCGACTGGGTTCTGTTGGTGCAGCAAAATGGCGAAAAGAAGCTGTATTTCGTATTGGAGACCAAGGGCAATATCGACATGGATGCCCTGCGCCCAACGGAACGGGAAAAAATCCAGTGCGGCAAGGCACATTTCAAAGCCTTGGGCAATGGCGCAACCTTCCTGCCGGTGGATGATTTTGGGGAGTTCATACATGGAATTTGAAGAACGGCACCCCAAACGGGATGCCGTTTTCTATACACACTATAGCTCACTCAGGCTTGATGCGCTTGACCGCTTCGGAAAGAGGCGGGATGATCTGCTTCTTGCGGGACATGACACCGGGCAGGTAGACATGGGTTCCGCTGGCATCCTTCTTGAAGGCCTCGCCGATGAGCGTCTTGGGCGAACCGGAATAGAGCAGGTAGGTCGCCTCCTCGATGATATCCGTCACCATGACGAGGCTCATGTCAAAGCCTTCCTTTTCGCAGATAGCTGCCATACTCTTGATGAGCTCCGGCTCCAGATCCATGACCTCTTTGGTATCCATGACGGAAATCTGGCTCACGATGATGCGGTATTCGCCGATGCGGAACTCCTTCATATCGTTCTTGGCAATCTCCGCAGGGGTCATGTCACCAATGCCTGAACCTGCCTTAAGCATGGCAAGCCCATACTCATTGATGTCCACACCCGCAATCTCCGCCAGATGCTTCGCGGTCTTCTTGTCATACTCCGTGCAGGTCGGCGACTTGAAGAGCACCGTGTCGGAGATGATGGCCGAGAGGAGCAGCCCTGCAATGGAGGGCGGGATATCCACATCGCGATGCCAGTGCATGTTGGCAACGATGGTGGCCGTGCAGCCCACCGGCTCCTGGTGGGTGTAGATGGGCTCGCTGGTCTGGATGCCGCCGAGACGATGGTGGTCGATAATCTCGACGATCTTCGCTTCCTCGATTCCCTCCACGGCCTGTCCACGCTCGTTGTGATCCACGAGAATGACGCGCTCGCGCTCGGGAACCATGAGCTGGTCACGGCTCACAAGCCCTACCAGATGCCCGTTTTCCACCACGGGGTAGTTGCGGTAATTCGTCTCCTCCATGGTGCCCTTGATGTCGCTGAGGAGATCCAGAGGCTTGAAGCAGACAGGGGCCTCGTGCATGATCCGGCGAATCGGCACGCACTGGTTGATGAGACGGGCAGAAGTATAGGTATCGTAAGGCGTGCTCAAGATAAACATCCTGCGCTTCTCGCCTTCCTCAATGACGGCAGCCGGGACCTGTCCGCTGCCCGTGACGATGAGACAGGAAATGTCCTGGTTCATGCAGTCCAGCAGTGTTGCCTCATGGCGGTCCCCCACCAGGACGATATCATTCTTTTTCACGATATTCTTGATGGTATTCACACTGCCGGCAGCTATGCGCACACTGCCCTCAATGAAATCCCCCTCGTCACCGTTCACCAAGACCTTGGCATCGATGGCATGGATGATGTCACGATAACGCACGCGCATATCGGCAAGGTTCTGCATGCCAAGCTCCTGGAAGTAGCGCTTCGCCAGATCGCTGACCGTGACGATTCCCACCAGCACGCCCTTGCTGTCCGTGACCGGAACGGATTTCAGGTCATTGTCCCGCATGACCTCCCCCAAACGGCGCAGGGTGTCATGCTGGCGTACCACGATCTTGCAGTCCAGCGTGATATCCTTGACACGCGGATAAAGATCCGTGATGAGGAGCGGCTGCTCCACCTTGAAATGCTCCAGCGCGAACTTCGTCTCGGCATTCACCTTTCCGGCACGGGCTGGAACAACATTCTCCCCCATGGCCTGCTTCAAATGGGCATAGCCAATCGCCGAGCATATGGAGTCCGTGTCCGGATTGCGATGGCCAATCGTGTAAATGGGTTTCGTGCTTTTCATTGCAGAAGCTTCCTCCTTTGATATGATAAGGAATTTTTTTTATTATAACGCAATTGTTCAGGTTTTGCCATAGGCAAAACATACCGATTGGCGTTTCGACAGGCTTGTCCTGTCATAACGCAATTGTTCAGGTTTTGCCATAGGCAAAACATACGGATTCAATCCATCATCTCTCTCTCGAATTTCGCAAAGGTTTCCGGTGTTCCGATGAGGAACATCCTGTCATCTGCCGCAAAGACCTGATGGGGAGAGGGGGATACGATGGTCTTGCCCTCGTGGATCAATGCGATGAGGTTGAGCTGGTAGAGGGAGCGCAGCCCGGATTCGATCAGGTTCTTGCCCACGAGCCGGCTTGGCATATCGATGCCCAGGATCTGGATGTCCTTCGCAATATCGATATAGTCTACCATGTGGGGTGACACCAGACGAAAAGCCACCCTGCGCGCCGTATCCCGCTCGGAAAAGATGACCTCCGTCGCCCCGAGCCTGCGCGCCATTTCTGCATGCCGTTCGTCAATCGCCTTTACAATGATTTCCTGGAGGTTCATTTCCTTGCAAAGCATCGTTGCCATCAGGCTTGCCTCCAGGTTGGCGGAAGCGATGATGGCCGCATCGAAGTTGGCAATGCCTGCCTGTTCCATGGCTCTGGCATCGCGGATATCGAAACTCACCACATGGGTGAGACGGTTCGCCATGCCGGAAGCAACATTCTCATCACGGTCTACCCCCAACACATTGTATCCCATATCGGCCAAAGCGATGGCCAGATTGCTGCCAAAACGTCCCAGCCCAAAGACGACAAATTGTTTCTTGTCCGCCATTTTCATTCCTCCAAATCTTCACCCGATCATGATATCTTCCGACGGGTATTTGATGATGGTATCCTTTTGGTCGATGAGGCAGAGCATGAAGGTCATGATCCCCACCCTTCCGGCCAGCATGGTGAGAGCCAGGATGAGCTTTCCCCAGGCATTCCATTCCAGTGTGATGCCGATGCCCATGCCCACGGTTGCAAATCCCGACACTGTTTCAAAGATGACTTCCAACAGCTCATGCTGCTCCCCATCGAGGATGGAAAGGAGGATGCCCGCCGTCACGACCCAAATGGTTCCCATAGTGAAGATGGCAAATGCATGGTCGCGCAGCCGCTGCGTGATGCGCCGCCCGAATACGATGATTTCGCTCTGCCCGCGAAACACGGCCCACATGGACAGCACGATGACCGCAAAGGTGGTGCATTTGATGCCGCCTCCTGTGGAGAGCGGCGAGGCACCGATGAACATGATGATGATCATGGCAAGCTGGGAAATCTGTTCCGTTTCCGCCAAATCGAAGCTGTTGAAGCCCGCAGTCCGGCAGGAAATGGAAGTGAAGCAGGAATTTGCAAGCTGCTCTGTCAGGCTGAGGCTGCCAATCGTGTTGGGATTGCTGCATTCCACGCCAAAAATCAGCAAGGTTCCGGCAAGGATCAGGATGATGTTGGAAACAATGACCAGCTTCGTGTGGAGCGAAAATTGGGACCACCTTCGCCGATGAACGAATTCCGCCATAACAGTAAAGCCGATGCCGCCCAGGATAATCAAAAGGGCCAGACATGCCATCAGGAAAATATCGTCATTGCGCTGGCAGAGGCTGTCATAGTTGCCAAAGAGATCAAATCCTCCGTTGCAGAAGGCGGATACCGAGTGGAAAATCCCATAGCCGACCGCGCGGATGCCAAATTCCGGATAGAAGTGAATGGAAAGCAGGACAGCAAAGAATCCTTCAATGAGAAAGGTATATTTGATGATGCGGCGAATCAGGCCCATGAGCCCATTCTGCCCTCCCTGGTTCAGGGATTCCTGGATGGCAATGCTTTCCTGCAGCTGAAAGCGGTGCCCGATGGAATGGGCAGCCAATGCGGCCAGTGTCATAATGCCCAATCCGCCGACTTGCAGCAAGAGCAGCATGACGATTGTGCCGAACACGGTCAGATCGTTGTGGATATCCACTACGGTCAATCCTGTGACGCAGGAAGCAGAAGTCGAAACAAAAAGGGCATCTATGGGATGAAGACCCTGTCCATTCGTGGTGCTGATCGGCAGCATCAGCAGCAGGGTGCCGATGGCAATCATGGCGACAAAGCTCAACAGGATGACTCGTGCGGGCTTGAAGCGCATCATATGCTGGATGCGCACATTGGGATGACGGAGCCTCGTTGCTCCTCTTGATAAATGCATGCAGAACCTTCCTTTGATATTTCGAAAGTTATCGTTGTCATATTCTTCGATATTTGTTATCATTGGAAAACATAGAAGAAATACGAAACAGGGGATGAGAACATGTCCGATTCAGTGAACCTGGCAAAAATCATTTGCTTCGACACGGAGACCACAGGGCTCGACAACCAGGCCGAAATCCTGCAGCTTTCCATCATGAACGCCGCCGACGAGGTGCTGTTCGACGAATACATCAGGCCCAGGCACCATCTCTCATGGCCGGAGGCCGAGGCCGTCCACCACATCACGCCGGAAATGGTGGCAGACAAGGATGCCATCGATGCCCATCATGACCGCATCGTGGAGATACTGGATGCCGCCCAATACTACATCGGTTACAACATCCTCTATGACATCCGCATGCTCAAACAGGCAGGGATTCCCATGGACTCCTTTCATCGAAGGCATGTGCAGGTCATCGATGTCATGCGGAACTTCGCCCCTGTTTATGGGGAAATCAACCCCAAAAGAGGCGGCTACAAATGGCAGAACCTCACGACCTGCGCCCAATACTACAAATATAACTGGGGCAACGACAAGGCCCACGGAGCACTTGCCGACACCAAAGCCACCCTTTACTGCTTCAAGAAAATGAACAACCTATGAGGAGATCATCATGCAACAAACCATATGGATTGCCCTGAGCCTGGCCCTCTTCGTGATTGTCGCCCTGGAGATGTATCATTCCCTGAAGCGCTCCGAGACGACGAACCGGCTCATCAACAAATACATCGATGACCTGGAAAACGAGCAGCTTTTCGATGAAATCTACGAATACTGCCAAAAGGACTTCAAACTCCGCCGCATCATGCGGAAGCATGCCGCCACAAAGGAGGACATCAAGTCACTCCACAAGAAGCTCATGACCTGGGGCAACATCAAGAAAGGACGCCGCTTCGTTCCCATCACGTCCTTCTTCTATGCCTATTCCCTGAACTATCTCTTTGAGCATCGCGATGACGATGACAAGAAAGTCACCATGCGGATGCTGAATTTCTTTCACATCTGATTCAGTCTCATCACGAGATTGCTTCCATGGAATCCAATATCGGAAGAACAATGGCAAGGATAAAGAACAGGACGATGCCGCCCATGACCAGGATCAGGGCCGGTTCCACCATGGACTGGAGCCTCTTGGAGGTATTTTCTGCAGAAATGCGGCAGTAATCCGCCCCTTTCTGAAGCATCTCCTCCAAATGCCCGGAACTCTCCCCCGCTGCCACAAGCTGCAGGAGCATTGCAGGAAACAAGGAATTCCCCTTCCATGCCTCCGCCAGGGAATACCCCTGCTGCACACTGTTTTTTGCCTTGGAAACCACATCCTGCAGTGCCAGGTTGTCCGTCACCTTCCCCGCCATGGAAAGCGCCTCGTCGATCCGCAATCCCCCACTAAGCAGCACGGACAGGGTTCCAAGGATATGCATCCATGCCGTCTGCTTCTTCAGCTCCCCAACGGCGGGCAATCGCAGAAGGAACCCATCTACAGGACGGCGAACCGACTCCTTGCCGTATAATTGCCAAAGCCCCAGCAGAGCAGCGATGCCTCCCAGCAGGGCAAAAAGCCCATAGTTCGCAATGAAATTGCCGAGAAACAGCAAAATGCGAGCAGGAAGGGGCAAATCCACATGCAGCCCTTCCAGCAGGCCGACAAAGGTAGGCAGGATGAACACCATCATCACGAAAAGGACAGCACATACGGAGATTGCCAGAATCATAGGATAAAACATGGCAGACTGGAATTTTTTCCTGTCTGCATATTCCTGTTCCAGATAATCCGCTACCCTTGCCAGGATTTCGGGCAGGCTTCCGCTGGCCTCCCCCGCTGCAATGAGGTGGACAATGCTTGCGGAAAAGGCATCCTCATACTTCTGCATGGCACTTGCCAGGCCATGCCCTAGTTCCACGGACTGTCGTATCTCCTTGACCATTTCAAGATATGCCTTGTCCCCGCCCTGCTGCTCCATGGAAGCCAGAATCTTGTTGATGGGCTGCGCATCCACCATGACCGCAAGCTGGCGGCAGAAAAACATCGCGTGTTTCCGCGTAACCGATGAGAACCGGATCCCCTTCCATCGGCTTTGCTGCTTCTCCTCCTCGATATGGATGACCCGAAGCATCTGCCCTCTTACAACTCTGGCCGCCTCGCGAGGGGAGTCTGCCTCAAGCTCCCCTTCCCTCAGTTCTCCGCTGGCGCTGCAGGCAACATAATGGAACATCGCCATGCGCACACCTCCCTATCCTCAGCCTTCCAAACGTTCAAAGAGTTCCTTCGTGATGCGCCCTCCCTGATAGAGTGCCTTCCATGCCATCTGCCTCGTCTGCATCCCGCATTCCCTGCCTCCCATCATCACGGAATCCAGCTGGGGATATTTCCCCTGCCGGATGATGTTGCGGGCTGCCGCACTTGCCAGGAGCACCTCGACGGCGCACACTCTCCCACCGTCTTTCGCAGACAGGAGCTGCTGGGAGAAAATACCCGTGAACACGGAGGCAAACTGCTCACGAACAACGTCCCTCTGTCCTGCGGGGAACATGCCCTCCACCCGCATGGCCGTTTCCGCAGCGCTTTTCGTGTGCAATGTGCCAAGCACCAGGATTCCCGTTTCCGCCGCCATGAGTGCCGTCCGCATCGTCTCCGCATCCCGCAGTTCCCCCACCAGGATTACATCCGGCATTTCCCGCAAGGCACTGCGAAGGCCCTGCGGAAAGCTCAGGAAATCCTTTCCCAGTTCCCGCTGGCTGATGAAGCAGTTCCTTGGTATATGCACATATTCCAAGGGATCTTCCAAAGTGACGATATGATACGATCTCTCCCGGTTGAGTTCCTCAATGAAAGCCGCCAGCGTGGTGGTCTTGCCGCTTCCTGTCCTTCCGGTCACCAGGATCAATCCCTGGTCGGCTTCCTTCATTTTCTGCCACGCCCTCCATGCGCCGATCTCCGCCAGACCCGGAATCCTCTCCGGCAGCAGGCGAAGGGCAAGTGCTGACCAGCCTTGCTGATAGTAGGCATTGACACGGAAGCGCCTTCCCTCAAAGGTCCAGGAAAGGTCAATATCCCGCTCCCTTTCCAGCCGTTCCCGCTGGCTGTCGTTCAGGATGGAGGAACAGAAATCTGACAGAAAGGGCTCCGTCAGCGGACTATTATCCATAGCCTGCAATTTTCCATCGCATCTCATATGGGGCCTCTGCCCCACGGTCAAATGGATGTCCGATGCCTCCTTTTCCATCGCTTTTCTGATGAGGTCACGCCCATTGACACCATCACTCATGGATATCGCCTCGCAATTCCTGATGATACTATACTTCATTCTACATGCACAGCCCAATACCTGCAAGAAAAAAATGCACCTCCATCGGAAGTGCTTTTCTTATGCATTGACCTCAGAACCATCGCGGAGGGTGAAGCAGATTTCGCCATGCCTGTATACGGTAATGTGGTCCACGATTGCTCCCCACAGGCTGTTGTCAATTATGCCCCATGGGAAATCTCTTCCGCAAAGTACTGCCCGATCCTCGCCAGGAACCGCAGCACATCCGCCTTCATCTCCTCCGGGAATGCCGTCAGGGCCGGCCCCGTCTCGAAGTTCAGCACACCTTCATAGCCGATGTTTCTCAGGCCACGGACAAAGCCATCCCAGTCCGTGGCCGATTTGTTTTCCCGCGTCTTCGTGAAGGCAAAGGGAATCTGGTGCAGATCCCTCCAGCCGTCATTGTCATGGATATGGAGCACCTTGAGACGCTTTCCCAAGGTGGCCAGGAACTCCTCGAAATCCAGATGGATGAGGTTCCCATGCCCCGTATCGAAGCAGAATCCCAGCACCTCCGCCCCATGGCGCTCGTTCATGGCATCGATGCGCTCCGCTGCCTTCACGGCATCGCAGCAGGGTCCCTCCACCAGCCTGTCCCCCACGCTGTCATAGAGGTTCTCTATGCACATGGTGATACCGAGTTCCTTGGCGAGAGGTGCCAGCTCCTCCAGGAATTCCTCCGTGGCCTCCCATTCCTTCTCCTCGGAGCCTGCATAGTAGGCCAGCTTGAACCCGTGGACGACGATGTACCGGCATCCCAAAAACCTGCACACATGAAGGCTCTTGGGCGCCACATTCCTGCGCAGGTACTCGTTCAGCTGCCTGCTCCCCTTCGGCACGTAGACCGGATAGGGCATGTGCATCTGCCAGACATCAAGCCCCGCCTCCCCCAAGACTTCCCTGTGCGGGGTGAAGAAGGCCTCCAGCTCCGCCACGGATTTCTCGAAGAAATGGTTGATGTTCGACCCATAGATATTCTTGTTGGTCAGATAGCCATGGAGGCTGAAATCCACAGCATCAAAGCCTGCCTCCCGCAGCATCTCCGCCCCCTTGCAGGGGGCATCGTCCTCA
>JAFSWY010000107.1 GCA_017444295.1 Selenomonadaceae bacterium
CTTGAGGTCATCGCTCATATTGAGCTTCGTGGTGGTGGTCGTCTTGCCATCCTTGTCCGTGGTGGTGGTCTTCGTCTTTGTCAGGGCATCCTCGCCAACGTCGAAATTCGTGGAATTGACGGACTTCACTGCCTTGGAGAGATCATCCATCGTCGACTTGTACTCCGTATCGAATTCCTTCTTGGCACTGTCATAAGAACCCACCACTTCTGCGGCACTGGACTTCACATTGTAGACATTCAAGGCCGTAAGGCCATAGGAACTGTTCTGCGAATTCGCATAGTTGTTCCACATGGTCGAAATGCTGTCCGTCTTTTTGCTGGAATTATTGCCGAAAAGAGACCCGCCATTGTTCGTTCCGAAATTGAACATGGAATATGTGCTGTTCGCTATTGATGAAACTGTATAAGCCATAGGTCATTCTCCTTCCATCCATAGAATCATCCCTGTACATCCTGTGTCTTTTCTTCACCAAGGCACACTTTTCCTTTATATTCATAGTTTAGCACGGCAACGTCTTTCTGTCAATTCCTTATTTCAGCAAAAGCCCGACAGGGCAATGGTCGCTGCCGAAAATCTCATTGTGGATCGTGGCATCCTCCACCTTCTCCATAAGACGGTCAGACACCACGAAATAATCGATGCGCCATCCCGCATTCGTTTCCCTTGCCTTGCGGAGATAGGACCACCATGTGTATATGCCGGCCCTGTCCGGATAGAGGTTCCGAAAGGTATCCGAAAATCCGGCTTGCAGGAGCTGTGTGAATTTTGCCCGTTCCTCGTCCGTGAAACCGGCATTCCGATGGTTCGTCTTCGGGTTCTTCAAGTCGATTTCCTCATGGGCCACATTGAGATCCCCGCAAACAATGACAGGCTTTTTCTTATCAAGCTCCAGCAAATACTCCCGAAAAGCATCCTCCCATACCATGCGGTATTCCAGCCGCTCCAGTGCACGCTTGGAATTCGGTGTATAGACCGTCACAAAATAATACTCCGGAAATTCCAGTGTGATCATGCGTCCCTCATGGTCATGTTCCTCTATGCCAAGGCCATAAGACACCGAAAGCGGGGGAATGCGCGTGAATACCGCCGTGCCGGAATATCCCTTCTTTTCCGCGCTGTTCCAGTACTGCTGGTACCCGGACAATTCCAGTATCGCCTGCCCCGGCTGCATCTTCGTTTCCTGAAGCGCAAAGACATCCGCCCCCAGCGCGCCGAAAGATTCCATGAACCCCTTCTTGAGGCAGGCCCTCAATCCGTTGACATTCCAAGAAATGAGTTTCATCCCTTCGTCCCCCATTCACACGAGAATAAAAATATTTTGACGGTTTCATATAAAAAATAGTATAATGACTATGATATAAGGAAAACCATACTTCCTAAAAAGTTATGCGAGGTGCAATCAATGTCAGACAGAGCTTATGAATTACATGTAGCAGGCTGTACAAGGTCGTTGCCGATACTGAACATCTCTGACAAGCTGGCCATTGCCGCTTTCGTCATATTGGGCGACGTGGAACTCGTGGAGAACTGCGCAAAAGAACTTGCCAAACGGATCCCCCCCGAAACGGAAATCCTCATGACTGCAGAAACAAAGGGCATTCCCCTCGTTGGTGAACTGGCCCGCCAGATGGGCATGAAATGGTACATCACCGCCCGCAAATCCATCAAGGCCTACATGGAAAATCCCCTGATTGTCGATGATGAATCCATCACCACAAAGGGGAAACAGATCCTCTGCCTGATGGATGCTGACATTGAGCGCATCAAGGGAAAGAATGTCCTCCTCATCGACGATGTCATCAGCACAGGAGGCTCCATGAAAGCCCTGCGGGAACTTGCAGAAAAAGCCGGTGGCAAGGTCATCGGCGAGGCCGCTGTACTGGCGGAAGGCGATGCCGCAAAACGCAAGGACATCATCTTTCTTGAGACCCTTCCGCTTTTCGATGCAAAATAACAAATAACATACGACCTCACAAGGAAGGCCGTTTCGGGAAATTCCCCAACGGCCTTCCTTTTTTATGTCTTGTCACGCATGAGGATGTCTGCCAGGTCTTCCGGCGCCAGTTCAAAGGTAGACAGAAGCTCCTTGCTGCTCATCCTGCCGCTGTTGTAGAGATTCCGCAGGATATCCCTTCGGGCCGCTGCCATGCCCTCGCTGTAGCCTTCCGCATAGCCGTCCTTCCCTTGCGCATGATAAGCAGCCAGTTGCTGCTGTATGCGGTCGATCATGATGTCATCCTCGCTGCGCCGCACATCGGGCTTTTTCCAGAGGGATGGCCTGTTCACCATCTGGACGGGTTTTGGCGCGTCGGCCTGCAATACATAATCCCCGTCAGGCAGAAGACGCCACGTCTCCTGTGCCAGCCACGACTGGCGAAGAACCCTTTCCACATTCCGCTTGTCGCTCCTCTCATAGAAGCTTTCCGCCTCCCGCTGCGTCATGCCTCCCCGTATTTTCCTCTGAATCAGGCGATCCTTGAGGTCACCGGCGTGTGCCGTGATGAACAGCGTGTAGTCCGCAAAGGAATAGATATCCTCCCAGCCTGCATCCCGCAGAAGCAGCCAGTTTCCTTCCAGCAGGATGATGTTCCGGCGGACGGTGACCACTTCCTCCACCACATCATGGCGGCGGCGGTCATAGACAGGCCAGCGCACATCTCCCGTCTTCACGGCCTGCAATTTTTCCTTCAGGCGATCCACATCGAAGGTCTCGGGGCAACCCTTCACCATTGCCATGGGAATCTTTTTCCCGTCCCTCTCCACAGAATGGCTGGCAATGTAATCCGAATGATAATGGAAGCCATCCAGCCCCACCGCCTGAATCTGCTCGATACCGTCTCCCATCTGCGACAATTTCTCCAAAAGCAGGGCCAGCGTGGATTTCCCTGTCCCCGGCGGCGCTGCCAGATACACCAGGAATCTCTGCCCTTTTTTCTGCTGCAGGTTCGTCATGCGCCGCAAAAAGGGCAAAAACAGGGAATCAATGGTTTCCTGGTTGTATTGCACTTTATGCGCCAATCCATTGATCATCAAACGACAGGTGCGCCACAACTTTTCTGCCATAGGTCTCCCCTCCCTGCGTTTTCAAGAAAAGCGGCTGTTGGTCCAACAGCCGCCCGCTTGCATCATATCGTGGCACAGGCCGAACGATCCTTGACCTGTTGCATCATAAGCTCATAACAGCGGAAAAGATTCCCAAGGACCGTCTCGTCCTCCCGCGGGCCCCTCATCCCCTGCGTTGAAAAAAAACGATGGATATCGTCACGCGCAGCGTGATCATCGTCATCATAGATATCAATCAGAAGCTGCATGCTGTCCAAATATCCGATACTGCGATCCATACGAAGCGGTCCTATCAGGCGGAGATAAAGCTGTGACAGCTTCTCCTTGAAGTCTTCCAGATCCCTTGGCACATGTTTTTTGAAATGAATGGAAATGACCTGCCCCACCAGGAGTTTCATGTCCTCCCATCGATCATCGTTCAGCTCATAGCAGCCACGCATCTTGAGATCCTGCTCTATGGCCGAGTATGCGCGAAGCCGCGCTTCCCAGTCAACAGAGAGCAATTCCCGATAAAACCGCTCCAAAGATTTTGACTTCATACCTTTGTCTCACCATCTCCTTCCCAATGCCTGGTTCACTATCTTTATTCGACATGCAAAAAAGAATACCTCCTGCAAAATTGGAAAATCAGCAATTCCCGGAGTAAACAAACTTTAAATATTTTCCAGCCGCACGGCAAAGCTCATGGATGTGCTGCACTTCCGTGGCAGGCTCCATCCACTGCCAGCGTGGGAAATAGCGGCTGATGTGCAGAGGGATGTCAGGGCTCAGCGAGGCAATCCATGCCGCCTCTTCCTCCATCTCCTCCGGGCTGTCGTTTCTCCCCGGTATCACCAGGGTCGTCACCTCTACGTGACAGGAGGACGATGCCATGGCAATGGTTCTTTTGACCGTGGAAAGATCCCCATGGACCCATCGATAAAACTCCTCCGAAAAGGCTTTGAGATCAATGTTCATCGCATCAATGAAGGGCAGCAGTTCCTGCAGCGGCGCTTCCTCAATCATGCCGTTCGTCACCAGCACCGCAGAAAGGCCCGCCTCCCGAAGCAGTTCCGATGTATCCCTCACAAATTCAAAACCGATGAGCGGCTCATTGTAAGTAAAGGCCACGCCAAGATTCCCCGGCTCCTTCCGGGAAAGTTCCATGGCAAGCTCCACCAGCCCCTCCGGGCCGGTTTCCCGCACGGGAAGCCGTTCATCCGCCTGGGAAATCTCATGGTTCTGGCAGAACGGGCAGCGCAGATTGCAGCCAAAGCTCCCCACGGAGAGAATATAGCTGCCCGGATGAAAACGGGCCAAGGGCTTCTTTTCTATGGGATCCAATGCCAAAGAAGCCAGTTTCCCGTAATTGATGGAAAGAACCTTGCCTTCCACGTTCTTCCGCGCCCGGCAGAATCCCGTCTGTCCTTCCGCAAGACGGCAATGATGCGGACAAAGCCCGCAGACTGCTTGCATATCCAAACGCCCTCCGTTTCCTTTCCAGCCAGCGGCTTCCATCAAATATTATACGAAGCAAATACCTTGCGCACATAATTGCGGGCTTTTGTAAGACCTTTGATCATGGGCTCCATGAGCTTTGGCTGGCGCATTACGATGTGCATGAGCTTGCGCCTCAGCTGGCGGTACTCGGCATCGAAATCCTTGAGCACATCCTCCATTTCCATTTCCACCGACACCTGGGGAATGTTGGACTTGATGACCTCCGAGGCGCGGCCATGGATCTTTACGGCATCCCCCCGGAAGGGAATATACGACTCCAAGGCCAGCTTCTTGTCAAACTGCTCCTTGAGTGCTTCCTGCGCCTGTGCCTCGCCGTGGACAATGAACACCTTGGCAGGCTTGGGGGATTCCAGATGGGATACCCATTCCAGGATCTGATGGGCATCCGCATGGGCAGAAAAACCATCCATGGACTGGATCTTCGCCCGAACCACAACTTCCTCGCCCAAAACCCTGACGCGCTTGAGCCCATCGATAAGGCGCCTACCCATGCTCCCCTCCGCCTGGTAGCCCACAAAGAGGATCGTGGATTCCGGCCGCCAGAGATTGTGCTTGAGATGATGAAGGATACGCCCCGCATCCGCCATGCCGCTGGCCGACAGGATGATGGCAGAGCCCTCCTCACTGTTGAGAGCCCTGGATTCCGCTGCGGTCTCACAGACATGAAGCTGCGGGAACTGCAATATCTTTCCCTCGTTGTCCAGGAGCCGCATGGTCTCCTCGTCAAATACGTTCATATTTTGCAGGAATACACGGGTTGCCGCAATGGCCAGCGGGCTGTCGAGGATGATGGGGATGTCGCTGTCCAGACGTCCTTCTTTCCATAATTTGTAGAAGTAATACAGCAGGGTTTGGGTGCGCCCCACTGCAAAAGCGGGAATGATGAGATTCCCTCCCCGGTCCATGGTGTCGTTGATGATCTCCAGCAGGGCCGTTTCCTTGTCATAGAGTTTGTGAAGCCGGTCCCCATAGGTGGACTCGATCACAAGGAAATCCGCACCGTGCAGGATGGAGGGATCTCGCAGGATCGGCTGGTCCGGCTGCCCCAAATCCCCGGAAAATACCAGACGCGACGTCTTCCCTCCCTCGGTCACCTCGATTTCCAGAATGGCGGAACCTATGATATGCCCTGCATCGCGAAACGTCACATTCACATGGTCAAAAACAGCAATCGTATCGTCATAGGAAACCGGCACAAAATGATTGAGTGCCTCCTGTGCGTCATCCAGGGAATAAAGGGCCTCAATCGGGGCATCCCCCCGGCGCCGCCCCTTGCGGTTCAGCATCTCAGCATCCGACTGCTGTATGTAGGCAGAATCCGGCAACATGATCCTGGCCAGGTCACAGGTCACCTTCGTGGCATAGACCTCCCCCTTGAAGCCCTCCTTGCAAAGCTTTGGGATGAGCCCGCAATGGTCCACATGCGCATGGGTCAGAACCACACAGTCAAGCTCTGCCGGGAAAAAGGGGAACTCCTCGTAATTCAGTTCCCGTATGCGCTTCGCACCCTGAAACATGCCGCAATCCACAAGAAATTTCTTGTCACTCGTCTCAATAAGATAGCAGGAACCCGTCACCATATGCGCCGCGCCAAGAAAACTCATCCTCATAGCATTCCCACCTTTTGAAGATATACTTTTTTTCATTATACCATAATTTTCTGATATTAACATGGATTCCAAAGAAAAAAACGCGGACAATGCCGCGCTTTTTTACTCTTCGCCGATAATCCTGACTTCCGGGTAAAGCTTTACCCCATGCTTCTCATATACCCGCTTCTGTACCTCCGAGATAAGCTCCAGCACATCTTCCGCCGTCGCATTTCCGGTATTGACAACAAATCCCGCATGCTTCTCCGAAACCTGCGCACCGCCCACCTTCAACCCCTTCAGCCCCGTCTGGTCGATGAGGGTTCCTGCAAAATATCCCGTGGGACGCTTGAAGGTGCTGCCGGCGCTCGGCATCTCCAATGGCTGCCGCTGTTCCCTTCTCCTGGTGAGATCCGCCATCTTCATGCGGATGGTCGAGCCTTCTCCGCCGACAAGCTTCAGCTCCACTTCACAAATCGCATGTCCATTTGCCTGAAAAACGCTATGACGATAGCCCAGGTCCAGATCCGCAGCCTCCATCTCATGCAGACTGCCATCCTCTGCCACGGAACGGACTCTATATACCACATTCTTCATCTCGCCGTCATAGGCGCCCGCATTCATGAATACCGCTCCACCCACACTGCCGGGAATCCCGATGGCAAACTCCATCCCCGTGAGGCCATGCTCAGCGGCAAAAAGCGACACATCCTTCAAGGAGGCACCCGCTCCGGCAAAGATGCGATTCTCTTCCATGCGGATATCGGAAAAAGGGGAATTGAATTTCACGATGGCACCGCGTACGCCCTTGTCCCTCACCAAAACATTAGACCCATTGCCCAAAACAGTGTAGGGAATCCCGTACTCCTTCAACAGGATAAACACTTGCTGCACCTCTGTGACAGAGGCAGGCAGGATCAAATAATCGACAGGCCCTCCAATCTTGAAGGTCGTATGGTCCTTCATCGGCTCATTGAGCATAAGCTGCCCTGAGACCAGGACTTCCTTTATCTTTGACACAAAATTTTCGTTTATCGGCATGACAACAATCCTCTCACGCGTAATTATAGGAACTTACAAAGCCAATCCGGGACCATGTTCCATCAAACCGGGGAATCCCTGCTGCCGGAGCGCCTCATAAGCAACAACCGCAACCGCATTGGAAAGATTCAAGGATCTTGCCTCTGCAATCATGGGAATCCGGACACAGCCTTCCCAATGGGCCGAAAGGATATCCTCCGGTATCCCCGCCGTCTCCTTGCCAAATACGAGCATATCCTCCGGCGTGTACGATGCTTCCGTATAGGAACGCGGGGCCTTTGTCGAGCAGTAATGGAAGCCGTGGCCCTGGTACGATGCCAAAACCTCCGCGAAATTCTCATGATAATGCACCTTAACCAGATGCCAATAATCCAGTCCGGCACGTTTCAGATACTTATCCTCCGTCGAAAATCCCAGAGGCTTCACCAGATGAAGCTCCATCCCCACAGCCGCGCAAAGGCGGGCAATATTTCCTGTATTTCCCGGTATTTCAGGTTCAATCAATACAATATGCAATCCATACCCCCCACAACCAATGAGCATATTATAACGCATTGTTCAAATTTTGCCAAAGGCAAAATATACAAATTAACGTTTCGACGGGCTTGTCCCGTCATAACGCAGGCGTTCAGATTTTGCCAAGGGCGAAATATACATTATAGCGTTTCGACGGGCTTGTCCCGTCATAACGCATTGTTCAAATTTTGCCAAAGGCAAAATCAAAACACCACTCCGTCCAGGGCCTTCTCCACAAGCCTATCCCCAACATAGCGAAGTTTCAGGGAGAAAAAGCCTCTTTCCTCTGCCAGCAAGCGAAAGAATATCTTGTCCCCTTCCCATATCGGCAACTCGCAGACCCTATCCTTCCGCACCCACTCAAGTACGCCTTCCCTGCATTCCCCGATCTCACCGGAAAAACGATCTGCCGTATAGAGGAACATATACTCCGTCTGCCATGCGTCAGACAGGAACGTGACAATGCCGCGCAACCGATAGGAAAGGAGTTCCAGCCCCGTTTCCTCTTTTGCCTCCCGAAGGAGGCATTCCTCCGGGGACTCATCCGGCTCAAAATGCCCGCCGATGCCGACCCACTTGTCCTTGTTGATGTCATTTTCCTTCTTTATGCGGTGCATCATGAGATATTTCCCATCCTGCTCCACATAGCAGAGCGTGGTCAGGTTACTTTTCGGCATGGAGTCTCACCTGGCTCGCCATGGATTTCGCAATCTCCCGCTCCAGCTGTGTATGGGGGCGGCTGCAGATGCGCCGCACATCTGTCCTGAATTCCTCGAACACTCTGGGAAGGTCCGCTTCGTCAAACAACATCTCGCCCTTTACATTGTCAACAAAGCGCTTCGTGAAGTCCTGCCAGCCTTCCTCCGCCATATCTGCAATCACTTTCTCCACCTCGGCCCTGCTCATTCCCCCATCGCGCATGCCCGTCCAGAAATCCTCCAATTTCTGGCGATAGCGGATGAACTCCGCAAAATGGTGCAGCCGCGACTCCTCCTCATCGGAGATGTAGCCTTCCGTCGTCGGGTCATAGGCACTCGACTTCTTCGGATGAAGCACCAGATACAGATGCATAAAGGCATATCCATAATCCGTCTCGAATATCATAACATCAGCCTCCTAGAATAACCTTCTTTCTTATTATACACCAAAACATCAAAAAAAAGAGTTTTTTTGCAAAATCCAGGTTTTTGCTTGCATACCATCTTTCATTATGCTATACTAAAAAGCGTTGAAATTTCCCGAAGGGAAAGCTCTTACGCTCTCTGCATATACCGCGAGCGAGTTGTAACGAGATGTAAATTTTACTGTTCGCGAGTATAGAATATATGCGTTGCGTTTGTGGATATTTTATCCTTCGTATACTAGACAGGAGGTGTAACACATGGCATGTGTTTGCGAAATCTGCGCAAAGGGGAAGCAGTCTGGCATGAACGTCAGCCACTCCCATTTGAAGACCAAGCGCGTCTGGAAGCCGAACATTCAGCGTGTCCGTGCGGTTGTTGACGGTGAAGTGAAACGCGTAAACGTCTGCACGCGCTGCCTGCGTTCCGGCAAGGTCCAGCGTGCTATTTAAGATTCCAATTCTGGTTTTTTGCGCATATAACATCAGAGGCTGATATATCATAAAACAAGCTGCTTAATCGAGTTAAGCAGCTGGTTTTATTTGCATTATCGCATTTCCAGCAATGCCTTCAATTCTTCCCCGCTGAACTGATATCTTTCCCCGCAAAAATGACAGCATACCTCGGCATGCCCGTCCCTTGCCAGGGATTCCAGTTCTGCCCTGCCCAGGCTCAGAAGGACTTCCTCGATCCGCTTCTTGGAGCATTGGCAGCGGAAGGAAAGCTCCGTCGTCGCAAGGTAATCCACGGCAGAAAACCCCCGAAGGAGCTCCGACACGATCGCTTTCGCATCCATGCCGCCGGCCACCATATGGGAAACGGATTTCACCTCTGCCAGGTTTTTCTCCAGCTGCGCAAGAACATCCTCTGCAGCCTCCGGCAAGGGCTGGATGAAAAAGCCTCCGGCGGCCTCTGCCCTGAAGCCCTTGCCCACAAGAACGCCAAGCCCCACACTGGAAGGTGTCTGTTCCGACAGGAAAAGGTACCGCGTCAGATCGTTGGCAATCTCACCGTCCGTGATCTCACAGCTTCCCGTGACCGGCTCCTTGAGTCCCGTAAACCGTGTCACGGAGACAAGTCCTTTGCCTACGCCGCCGCCCACATCGATTTTCCCCTGGGAATTCAGGGGAAGATCCACATGGGGGTTCCCCACATAGCCCCGCACAACGCCTTCCGGCGTCGCATCAGCCGTCACGGTTCCCAAGGGGCCATCCCCGCTGAATTTCACGGTGATGGCCTCCCTGTTCTTGAGATTCGCCGCCAGAAGAAGCGCTCCCGTCATGGTCCGTCCCAGTGCAGCCGCTGCCACGGGATAGCAGTCATGCCGGGAAATCCCCTCATTCACCAGATCCGTGGTGACAGCCCCATAGACCCGCACGCCTTCCGCCACTGCCCTGACCAGATGATCCCTCATTTCCCGATCTCCAGTTCCATGAGTACCTCGCCATCGTCAATATCCACGATCTCGATTTTCCCATCCGTCAGAACCGCCACCGTGGAGCGCTTGTCCTCCCGCTTGGACAGGGCGGGGGAACCGGGATTGAGGAAAATCGTGTTGCCGCGCTTTTCCAGCACATTCGTATGGATATGGCCGCTGATGAAGAGATCCGCCTTCAGGTGCTTCGCCATGGTGTCTTTCTCCGCATCGGTTTCTACCGTGTGACCATGGGTGGCCACGATGCGGAATCCGTCAATCATCACATAGGCATAAGGTGTCTGAACGGGACCTTCCAGCACCATGGCATCCACCTCGGAATCACAGTTCCCCTTGGCGATGATGACAGGCACAGGCGAAGTGTTGATGCGCTCTGCCAGACCTGCGGGATTGTAGTCCTCCAGCATGGGATTGCGCGGCCCATGATAAAGCACATCCCCCGAATGGATGATGAGATCCGCATCCTTGAAGAACTTCTCATAGGCCAATGCCCACCGCATCTCATGCCCATGCGTATCGCTGATGATACCTACTTTCACGCTGCTCTCCTCCCTGCCGTCAAATCTTCTTCAGGAGATTTGCCATCTCCATGGCCGCCATGGCACTGTCCGTGCCCTTGTTGCCCGCCTTCGTGCCGGCACGCTCAATGGCCTGCTCGATGTTCTCCGTGGTCACCACGCCGAAAATCGTAGGCACTCCCGTCGTCATCCCAACCTGCGCCGTCCCCTTGGAGACCTCGTTGCAGACATAGTCGTAGTGGCTCGTGGAACCACGGATGACCGCACCGAGACAGATCACTGCGTCATACTTCCCGCTTTCCGCCATCTTCTTTGCTGCGATGGGAATCTCAAAGGCACCGGGAACCCATGCCACATCGATATCCTCATCCCTTGTCTCATGCCGATGGAGGGCATCCAGCGCCCCGCCCAGCAGCTTGCTCGTGATGAACTCATTGAAACGCGACACCACGATGCCGAACTTCAGACCCTTGCCTGTGATAAAACCTTCCATTACATTTGCCATGAATATCTTCCCCCAATCTTATGCATCCTGTGCCGACTCGTCCAGGATATGCCCCATCTTCGTCTTCTTTACGGTCAGGTATTTCTTGTCAAACTTGTTCGCCTTGATGATGATGGGAATGCGCTCCACAATGCTGAGGCCATAGCCTTCCAATCCTGCCCTTTTCGCAGGGTTGTTCGTCATGAGACGGATGCTGGTGAGCCCCAACTGTGCAAGGATCTGCGCCCCAATGCCGTAATCCCGGAGATCCGGTGCAAAGCCAAGGAGCACATTTGCCTCTACCGTGTCCTTGCCATCATCCTGCAAGGCATAGGCCCTCATCTTGTTGGCAAGCCCGATGCCGCGACCTTCCTGACGCATGTAGAGCACGACGCCCTCCCCGGCCGCCTCGATCTTCTTCATGGCCGCTGCCAGCTGCTCGCCGCAATCACAGCGCAAGGAGCCAAGGGCATCCCCCGTAAGGCATTCGGAATGGACGCGCACCAGAACATTCTGCTTCCCATTCACCTCGCCCTTGACGATGGCAAGGTGGCATTTCCCGTCCAGAAGGCTCTCGAAAGCCTTGATGCGAAAATGCCCATACTTGCTGGGGAAATCCACATCCGCCACCTGCTTCACGAAAGTCTCCGTGCGCTTGCGATACTCGATGAGCGCCTGCACTGTGATCATGTTGAGCCCATGCTTTTTGGCAAACTCGATGAGTTTCGGCGTCCGCATCATATGCCCGTCATCATCCATGATCTCGCAGCAGAGCCCTGCCGGATAGAATCCCGCCAGCCGTGCGAGATCCGTTGTCGTCTCCGTATGCCCGGCCCGACGGAGCACGCCGCCCTCCACGGAACGCAGGGGGAATACATGCCCGGGGCGGCGGAAGCTGGATGGCTTCGCCTTGGGATCCAGCAGCTTCTTGATGGTCTGGCAGCGCTCAAAAGCCGATATCCCGGTCTCCGTGTCAAAGGCATCAATGGAAACCGTAAATGCCGTTTCATGATTGTCCGTGTTGTTTGCCACCATGGGCAGGATATCCAGTTCATCGAGGCGCTTGCCCTCGATGGGCGTGCAGATCAGCCCCTTGGCATACGTCGCCATGAAATTGATATCCTCCGGTGTCACGGTCTCCGCCGCCACGATGAGGTCCCCTTCGTTCTCCCTGTCCTCATCGTCCACGACGACAACCATTTTCCCATTCTTTATATCTTCGATTGCTTGCTCCACTGTTGCAAAATCCGACATAACCCTACTCCTCTCATACTTATCTCGGATTAAAATTTTAAATCTTTTATAGGATTTAATCCGAGAACGTCTCATACACTCTCCGTAAGAAATAAAATTTCTAACGGAGAGTAGTATCAAAAACCATTTGACAGCAAAAATTCCCTTGTGATCCCCGTTGCCTCCGAACAGGATTTTTTGCCCCGCATCATTTTCTCCACATACTTTCCGATGATGTCCGTCTCAATGTTGATGGGACTTCCCACGCGCTTGCTTCCGAGGTTCGTCACTTCCCTGGTATGCGGGATAAGCGAGACCGTGAACTCTGACTCCGTCACGGCAGCCACGGTGAGGCTGATACCATCCAGTGCAACGGAGCCCTTCTCCACAATGTAGCGCAAAAGCCCGTCTTCTGCCGCAATCCGCATGAGAATCGCATTTTTTTCCTCCTGAAAGGAAAGGATTTTCCCAACGCCATCGATATGGCCGCTTACAATATGGCCGCCGAGCCGGCTCATCAGGGAAAGGGCCCTCTCGAGATTCACCGGGCTTCCGGGGCGCGCTTCCTGCAGGGAGGTCCGCCGCAGGGTCTCCGGCATGACATCCGCCGTGAAATGCCTGCTGTCAAATCCCGTGACGGTCAGGCAGATCCCGTTGACTGCGATACTGTCGCCCATCTGCACATCTTCCAGAACCTTTGATGCCTCCACCGCAATCTTCCCATTTCCGGCCTGAAGCACCTTGCCGACTTCTTCCACGATTCCGGTAAACAACCGATCACCTCACATTCTGTCCCTTCACATATCCGCTGATGAGCACATCACCTGCCAGGGACTCAACCGAAAGTCCCTCAAGCTCAACGGCCTCGGAGAGTTCCGCAAAACCTGCACCGCCCACAGGGGTAAGCGCCTCACGGCCCCCGACGATTTTCGGGGCAACAAAGGCATATACCTTGTCCACAAGCCCTTCCCGCAAAAAGGAGAAATTGACTGCTGCGCCCCCCTCGACGAACAGGGAACAGATTCCCCTCTCCCCAAGCTGCCGCATGAGTTCCTGCAGGTCCACCTGCGGGCCGTCTCCTGCCACCAGGATCTCAACCCCTGCCGCCCGCAATGCCTCCAGGTTCTCCTTTGGCGCGCCGGAAGTCACCGCAACGAGGGTTTTTGCCTGCCCATCCCGCACCACACGGGAATCCAACGGTGTCCTCCCCTTGCTGTCAACAATGATGCGGACAGGATTCCTGCCCTTGCGGTCCGGCAAGCGCGTGGTAAGGCTCGGATTGTCCTTGAGCACGGTATGGATGCCCACGAGAATGCCGTCATAGATGTCCCTCCATTCGTGGACACGCAGACGGGATGCCTCATTCGTGATCCACTGGGACTTCCCTGTCACCGTCGCAATCTTTCCATCCAGTGTCATTGCGGTTTTCAGCACGACAAAGGGCTTCTTCGTGGAAATCCACTTCAGGAACACCTCGTTCAGTTTCCGTGCCTCGGCTTCCATGACACCACAGACAACTTCCACCCCTGCCTCTTCCAGCATTGCGATGCCCTTGCCTGCCACCAATGGATTGGGGTCCCTCATGGCAATCACCACTCGCCGGACTCCCGCCTCGATCACTGCCTTCGCGCAAGGCCCTGTGCGCCCATAATGTGCGCAGGGCTCCAAGGTCACATAGAGCGTTGCCCCCTTTGCCAGTTCCCCTGCCATGTTGAGGGCGTGGATTTCCGCATGGGGTGTCCCCGCCTTCCTGTGCCACCCGGAAGCCACAATGCGCCCATCCTTCACGATGACCGCCCCTACCAACGGGTTCGGGGAAGTGCGCCCCATGGCATTTTTTGCCAATTCCAGGGCTTTTCCCATGAAATCAGCATCCTGCATAAATCTCACCTCCAGCCACAAGGCAAAAAAACCGATTGAGCAATGCTCAATCGGCTGTGAATGCACGCAAAAAACATGCAAAGCACTCTTTTCTCATCCAGACTATACTGTCGGCTCCGGAATCACACCGGATCATGCCTAAATATAAAGGCTTGCGGGCTGTACCGCCGGTAGGGAATTTCACCCTGCCTCAAAGAGCTTTCTCACTTGCAATAGAAATTATAACGCATTATGAAGATTTTGCCAAGAGCAAAATCTGCCAATTTCCAATCTATGCCTGCATCGGCTGATGCTGTTCGAAGACACTGATGCAGGAATGCAGCCCCTGGGCTGCCAGGATATCCTCATAGGAAATGGGCGGCAGGCCTTCCGCCCTCAGCTTCTCCTGCAGCTTCACCTGGCACTCGATTGCATGCTCCGACAGGCCTTTCTGCCGGGCTTCCTGTTTGAACTGTTCCACTGTCATGAAATCACTCCTATTCCAATGTCTTGAACTGGCCCACCGGCCAGAACACAAGCACCGCCTTGCCCTTAATGAGATCATAGGGCACAAAGCCTACATCGACAAAACGGCTATCCTCTGAATTGTTGCGGTTATCCCCCATGACAAAAATCGTCCCCTGGGGTACCGTGGCCCTTGGGTATTCGCTGCGCGTCTTCTCAAGGATATAAGGCTCATTCAGAAGCTGGTCATTGACATAGACCCGCCCTTCCTTGATCTCGATGGAGTCCCCGGGCACTGCTATGACCCGCTTGATGAAATCCCGGCTGGGGTCCCGCGGATAACGGAACACGAGCACCTCACCTTTTTCGGGGGGACGGAATCGATAGATAAACTTATTGACAACCAGCCTTTCCCCCGACTGCAGTGTCGGACGCATGGAAGGGCCATCGACAATATACAGCTCCACAATGAACTGGCGGATAAAGAATGCCAGCACGACAGCCACAAGGATGGATACAATCCAGTCCTTGGCTTCCTCACCTAACGAACTCATTTCCTACCTCCCAGATGCACCAAACTCCGTGCGAAACGATGTTTCGCACTACGCCTTACACGAAAACTAAGTTCGTCTGCGCCCTTGCGGGCTTGATTCACTAATTTTTCATAGTAAAAATAGGGACTGCGGACGCAGTCCCTACTGTGCGCTGAATCAGCGTTTCTCCCGGATACGGGCAGCCTTTCCTGTAAGTTTGCGCAGGTAATAAAGCTTTGCACGACGGACAATACCGCGGCGCACAACCTCGATCTTTTCGATTCGGGGGGAATGTACCGGGAACGTCCTCTCCACACCGATTCCGTAAGAAATGCGACGAACCGTGAAGGTCTCCCGCACGCCAGTGCCCTGACGCCCAATGACAACGCCCTCAAAAACCTGGATACGCTCACGGGTCCCCACGACCAACTACGCATGGACACGCACCGTGTCACCGGGTGCAAAGACCGGGATGTCAGAACGAAGCTGTTCCTTCTCCAATGCTTCAATAATGTTCATTTTGTATATCCTCCTTCTCCAGACGTTCATGGCAAGCATCATGGCTTGGCTCAGAGGACCGCCCACATACCTCGTGCAACAGATTTTAAATACCTTACTGCCTCACTTGTTCAGATTTCCATCTGCTGCGTTGTCGTTCGCTTGA
>JAFSWY010000108.1 GCA_017444295.1 Selenomonadaceae bacterium
CACCATTTCGGAGGCACCGTTGTACACGGTTTCTCCCAAAATCCTCAACTGATGGATGGGACGCGCGAAATGCAGGGTGTTTTTCGGATTGCAAAAATATGTAAGGGGAATGACGCTGCTGCACACCCAGGAAATAACGGTCCCCAGAGCGGCCCCTTTCAATCCCCAGCCAAGCTCTGCCACAAAGGCCCAGGTCAGCAGGATGTTGACCACTGCCTGCACCGCTGTAGTTGCAAAGCCGAGGACGGGACGCTCCGCCGTGATCAGCAGGAGCTGAAGGGCCACTGTCAGGATCAGGATCGGCATGAAAGTCACCAGAATCTCGCCATAGGCCGTGCAGAGGGGGATTAAATCCTCTGATGCGCCCACCCATGCGGCAATCGCCGGAACCTCGGGATAGACCAGAGCAGCCAGCAAAACGGCAAGAAAGGCGAATGCCAGGAAGAGCATGCTCAGAATGCCGCAGGCCCTATCCGGCCTGCCGGAACCCAGTTCCCTTGAGATCACAGCACTGGCACCGGTGCCGAACATAAATCCCATGCCGATCATGAACCCGATGGGAGGATAGATCAAATTCTCCGCCGCGAAGGCCTCCGCGCCGATGTAATTGGAAATAAAAAAACCATCCGCCACCACATAGGTGCTGTCCACGATCAGTGTTCCAATGGTGGGCAGCGAAAACAAGAGCATCGTGGAATAATCAAAGTGATCGGATATTTGTATGTCTCTCAATAGCTTACGCTCCTCGTTCAATTTTAAATCTCTATTCCTATAACTCCTAGTGTAGCAGGTTTCAAATAACTTGCTGTTTGAACGCAGGATAAATTTTCGTGGACACAGGCAGAGGAGCGCAGTCGTAGCAGAGCTACGTCAAGCAACGATAACGAAGTCCACGGACATTTAGACAAGTGATTCAGCAAGTTATTTGGAATTTGCTGCACTAGCCAGTATAAGCATCATTAACCGTATTTTTAAAGTTCTGCTTTTCCAGCCATTGGCGCTCATCTTCTGTTTCAGGAATATCAATTCGCTCAATCTTGAAAATGACAGGCCGTGTACCGTCATTGCAGCAAGCAATCATCATACGGTCATCATTAGTCCATTTATGCATGATAGAACCACCCTGCAGGGCCGCATAAACATACCTGCTTATGGCATCCCATGCCTCACCGCAGAATCTGCCGTTCATCATATTGTAAAAATCATCTTGTTCCGGAGTTCTCTTCAATATGAAGGTATCGCCCACATTGAAAAACGGACATGGCCCTGACTTCGGGTCAGCCAAGTATTTTTCCTGATAGTCTGCAAAAACCTTTTTCTCTAAGACCGTTATCCTGCATTCATGCTGCATCACTGCGCCTCCATTCATCTGCCCATACTCAGGGCTGCCTTGTTATATCAGAAAGGAAAACCTTTCATTTGGCATCTGATATGCAAAAAAATTCCTGTCTAAGTGTCCGATAGCGTGCCATTTCCTTGTCCTTGACCGGCTTGGCCAAATCGTTGAAAACGTGGTGCATGACATCTGCATCCTTAGCTAATCCTCATCCACCGTCTCCAACAAAAAACTCACCGGACGAAAGCCGTCGTTGCAGGAAATCATTGCAGAGCGAGGATTTTTCATCCATCCATCATAAAAGCCCTCTGCACCGTGAGCAAGCCCCATGACGAAGGGAGACATGGACTCCCATGCGCTCTCGCACAGCCCCTCGGGACACTTCCAGCCGTTAGCCACGAATACCTGCCCCTCGTCCATGTCGCAGGGATGTTCGATGGGATTCTCGTATTTCTCTATCAAGTCCGGGTAGCAAGCCTTCCGCATGACCGTAATGCGTACCTTCCGCACAGGCAACACCCTCCTTCCTGCCTAACCATTTACAATTCTACAACCATAACCGCCACTCCTGCTAAAACAAAAAATCATCATGGTTCCTTCTTTTCCATAGCTTCAACAGCCCTGCCTCGCCGAAAACGGGTGGCGGCAGGGCTTGCTTCAGTTCTTAATCCAAAAACATATCAACCATTGTGCGCATAAAAATGCCATCCTTTCTTGAGGAACTGCTGTTGCAGATTGATATTCGGCAGTTCTTCCGACATCCCATAGAATCCAAATCACCCCAAAAGATACCAATTTTATACTACCGCAAAATTTCTCGTTTGACCAGTCTCAGAATGCTATTTCCCCGCTTTGCGGGAACTTCCGATTCAGCTCCCGGTTCCGTCCGGGCAGCCTTGAAGCAGGCAAGGAAGGGACTGCAGAAACGTTTGGCAGAAAAAATGTGATTTTTTTCTAAAACCAATTAACACTTTGCTGCCTTCGGGGATATAAAGAGCAGAGAGAGGGACTGGATTGCCGCTGCAGGCACGGGCGGAAATTCACAGAACTCTGAAGATATAGAAAGAAAGGGTGACGAATCATGTTGAAGGAAAGCAAAAAATTGAACATTGAAGAGCTGGAGGGGGTATCTGGCGGTACGATCATAGAAACGGTGGCTGACAGCGTAGAGCTTTATAAGCGTGGCCTGCTGGACAAGGAATACGACAGCTGCGCGGCTGTCCGGGACAAGCTGCACAGCATGGGCTACAGCGGCTATGTGGACAAAGGCGGTATCGCCAACGGCAATATCTATACGAACAAGGACGGCCAAACGATTACCCGTCAGCAATTCTGGAAAAACTTCGATGCGGAAAACGGCACCAAGATTATCCGCAGCAGCCAGTATGACGC
>JAFSWY010000109.1 GCA_017444295.1 Selenomonadaceae bacterium
AGCTCTGCTACGACTGCGGGTTCGCTTCCTTGTCATACGAAAAACTGTCTCGCTGTAGCGCACAGTTTCCGTTTTTCAACACGCCCTAAAACATATTCCGCCGCCAGAAGGCGTAGGCCAGGCTGCAGGAACTTCCGACGGCGATAAGCATGATGTAGAGGAACCCATTCCCATTGTCGCTGAAGGGCACCGGCACATTCATGCCAAAGAAGCTGGACACCACGGTAGGAATTGCAATGATGATGGTCATGGCCGCCAGGAACTTCATTACCGAGTTCTGGTTATTGGAGATAATCGAGGAAAAGGTATCCGCCTGACGGGCGAGAATCTTCCCATACATCTCCACCATTTCCCGCGCCTGCTTGTTCTCTATGATAACATCCTCCAGAAGCTCCTCGTCCTCTTCATAGATCTTGAGGATGAACTGCAGCCCCTGATTCGAGCGCAACCTAAGCAATTTGTCAAGAACCGCACCGTTTGACCGAAGCGCCGCATTGAAATAGGTCAGGCCCTTCTGCAATTCCAGAAGGCGCAGGATGTCCTTGTTCTTCATGGAGACGCGGAGCCTGTCCTCGATCTCCTCCGATTGCTTGCTGATCTGCCGCAGATAGCGCAGATAATAGGTCGCAGACTTGTAGAGGATCTGGAACAGGAACTGGGTCTTCTTATAGGTTCGGAACAGCTTTGCTGTGCGCTCGTTGAATTCCGTGATGACAGGGGTTTCCTCCAGACAGACGGTGATGATGCAGTCCTCCGTGACGATGATGGCAAGAGGCAGTGCATCGTAGCTCTCATCTTCCCGAATGACCGGCACATTGGTCAGGACCATGACGGAGTTGTCTTCAATATCCGTATGGGAACGCTCCTCATCATCCAATGCGGAACGCAGAAAGTCCGGCTCAACCTCCGTGAGATTGCTCACCACCTTGAGCTCATAGGGCGTCGGGTCGGTGATGTTGATCCATGCGCCCCGCTCCATCGTCTTCAGGGAAAGCTCCTGCAAGGGGCCGCTCTCCGTGGACTTGTAAATCTTGAGCATGGAAGTCTCCTTTCCACATGGAAACCAGACCATGCCCAAAATCCGCAAAACCTAATGTCTTGCAGACGGAAAGGAAAATGGCCCGACTTCCCTGTATGTATTTCTATGGCATCGCTTGGGATCACACGAACTAGGGTGGTCATCCATTTTCCTCACATCCTTTCACCCACGGACAGTATTTCACGCATACATTTTACTACCCTCCATGGGCTTTGTCCATCATTTTCTCTCTATCTATGGCAGGGGCTCCCTGAGAGTGCCATTACTGACATTCCATCCATACCCTCTTTCCATGGAAGGCGATGCCGTATTTCCATATCTCCTTCACCTCTTGGCGTGCGAACTCCGTAAGATAGGCTTTCTCCTCAATCTGGCGAAGGGCTTCCTTTGCCGCTCCCTCCATGGCCTCCTCAGATCTGGCGGATTTGAGTTCCAGAACGACTCCCGGCGCG
Organism: Selenomonadaceae bacterium; assembly: GCA_017444295.1. Taxonomy (GTDB): domain Bacteria; phylum Bacillota; class Negativicutes; order Selenomonadales; family Selenomonadaceae; genus UBA3796. The sequence goes on from JAFSWY010000109.1 coordinate 1,492, forward strand.
CCATCCTTCAAGGGGAAGAAGGCGATGTCAAAGCGGCCATAGCCGCTTTCGCGGTTGGAGGCTACGCGATACTCACCATCCAGCAAGACAGAAAGACCAAGCAGCAATCCATGATAGAAAGACTCTGGCTGGGCAGTGTCGTGATAGCTCACGAAGTCCCGCAGGAGATCCGACAGGTTCTCCTGGAATCCCTCCGCATCCCCATCCGTCATGGAACGAAGCATGTCCCGAAGAAGGGTTTCCCCCTGGCTTGGAACGATATGGCCAAGAATTTCCTTTCGGTACGCCATGCGAATCTCAAGGTTCGGGATCTTGAGCCGCACCCAGTCTGCACAGTCCTCGTCCTTCCAAGTCTCCACAGGCTTCAAGTATCCCGTGGTCATGAGCATCATGAAGAGGGCATCCCGGTTCCTGTGAATATCGGCGTACACAATGTTCTCCAGCACAGGAGATTCCACGGTCTTTCCCTGAACCAATCCCTGCAGTTCCCTGTGGCGGCGTGTATCCACACGCCGCAGAAGATCCTTCAGGATGGAATTGCCGGAAGTATTCATCCAGTAAGGCTGGCACTTGCAGCCTTCGTCAATGTAGCGGATGACCGACCAGGGATTGTAGATTTCCACTTGCCCGAACCGATAGCCGTCATACCATTTTTTGAGTTCCTGCAGTTTGTCCCCCACGCCGCACTCCTCCATGAGCCTTGCCGCTTCTTCCTGTGTAAAGCCGAAGATATCGCAGTAGGCATCGGAAAGTACCGAGCAGACCTTGAGATTGTTGAGACCGGAAAAGATACTCTCCTTGGATACTCTTGTCACCCCCGTCAGGACAGCAAACCCCAAGGCAGGATTCGTCTTGAGGGCAGAGCCCAAGAAGCCCCGCATGAAGTCAATGCCTTCTTTATAATAGCCATTCTCCCAGGCGGAAAGGATGGGGGCATCGTACTCATCCAGAAGAAGGAGGGGATTTTTCCCGTGATACTGCTCCAAATACACCATAAGCCGTTTCAAGGAAACCATCAATTCCTCTTCCGTTCCGTTCCCTTCAAGAATTCTTCTGATATATCCCTTCTGCTCCTCATCCATTGCTTCACTGGCCAGCAAATGGCGATGGCATGCATAGGTTTCCTGCAACACGGAAGAAAGCATGGAAAGCATGGAAACATACGTCGGCCTCTGTACTTCCTTCAGCGTAAGGAACACCACAGGCCTTGTGCCCTGCTCCCGCATGTACTTCTCCCCCGCCCGCTCGATGTCCAACCCGCAGAACAGCTCCCTGTTTTCCTCCGCGTTCTCCATGTCGAAAAAATACCGCAGCATGGAAAGAGTCAGTGTCTTGCCGAAGCGGCGAGGACGAGTAATCAGTGTGACCTCCGTTTGAAAATCCATGAGTTCCCGAATAAACCGTGTCTTATCAACGAAATAGTATTCCCTCTGGATCAGTTTCTTGAAATCCTCAATGCCCACGGGCATGGGGCGTTTTCTTTCCTGCACCTCGAACACCTCCAATGCAAAGCTTCTTTTTTCTTCCAGTATAACACAGTTGCGCTCCTGTTCCAATGACTGCCTGCCATCGGAGACACCCAAGATTCAAGGGACATTTTCCAGAAAGCCTTCCCCTATGGGGGCGGCTCTGCCGCAGGAGTCCAGTGGACTCCCCGAGCGGTGGCAGACCGAAGGTCTGACGGATGAGGTTCGAAGGCACAACCGGGCAAATAGCACTATACTGTGAAAGGGGCACGGCAATTTGCGCCGTGCCCCCTTGCTCCATGTGAAATTTCCGCGTCACTCCTGCGACCAGGTGCCATTTTCCCTGTCGTAGCGCCAGGTGCTGTCCGCCAGTTGGAAGGTGGAGGCTCCCTGCTCCGAGTAGTTCCGGATGGTGAGGCTGGAGCCGTCGGTCAGGCAGATGACCATGCTGCCCTTGCGGTCCACACCGGTCTTTGCCAGATCAAGATCCTCCGTGGCCACGTTGTAGAGCATCACCTTGTCCCCGTTGTTGGAGGATGTGATGATGTCACAGCCCTCGCCCTTGCCGAAGTAGAACTCGTTGTAGCCCGTGCCGCCTGTGAGAGTGTCGTCCCCAGCGCCGCCCCAGAGGGTGTTGCTGCCGGAGCCCCCCAGGATGACGTCCTTCGAGGAAGTGCCGCCGATGATGAGATTGCCCGTGCTGCCGGAGCCGTCGACCTTGTTGATGTTGCTGTAGCCCACACCGGCTGCCCCGTCCAGCCATACCAGAGCATCCTCGCCTTCGGCAACGGTGAGGGAAGAGCCGGCCTTGCCGCCCACATAGGCCCCGACATCATCGGAATAGGTGAACTCGCTGGCCTGGCCGGACCTGCCGACCTTGCCGTAGGAAACATGCTCCCCATCGGAAGAGAATGCGATCTTCGCATCCTCCCAGAGGCTGTCGTTGCTCTGGAGGGTCAGGCTGCTGCCATCGGAGAGGGTGAAGGTCACCCCCGCAGCGCTCTTCTCCACCTTCGAGAGCTTGACATTGCCAAGGAAGTAGACCACATCGGAATTGGATTCGGAACCTGCCCTGAAGTCCGATACCTTGTCCTCGCCTCCGGCGCTGCTCAGGGCAAAGAAGTCCTTGCCTGCGCCGCCCAAAAGACTGTCGCTGTCCCGGCTGCCGCCCCAAAGGCTCGAACCGCCGCTGCCGGCCTGAAGGATCGTGGCCGTCTTCTTGCTCCCCACCATGACGACGCTGCCCTCGCCGGCCCTGGCCTTGCTCACGTTGCTGTAAGTTGCGCTGTCCCCCAGGGCATTGCTGTTGCTGAGGTCAATGACCAGGTCGTCCTGAATGCCGCTGAAATCCACTTCCACGTCCTTGCCGATGCCATAGTAGAAATCGGCAGGCTCCTCCTCTGCCGTCAGGTGCGTGCCGATGGCGGCCTTGTGGGTTCCATTGGCATCCTCCAGCAGGAGAGCCGTCTGCCCGGAGGTCGCGAGGTCGGTTCCGGCGAAGTCAAGGGTGGCATCTCCCACCTGGAGGCGGCCCCGGCTGTCCACGTTGATACCGAAGATGCCCTGTCC
>JAFSWY010000110.1 GCA_017444295.1 Selenomonadaceae bacterium
CAAGCAGGGGAACTCGGTATTCTATCAGGCGCGTAAAGTGTCATAGATTTGTGGGGATAGACGTTGGCGCAGGGCCTCGGCTCTGCGTCAATTTTTTCTGCTTGACAGGGGCTTCGGAGGTTTATATAATATGTTTGTCAACTAAGTATATAAACATGAGAGGAAGGAAATGGACAGAAAGGATTTACGGGCCTACAATCTGCAAAAATTGCGGGACGCTTTGCGCATGGCAGGGCAGGCCACTCAACCGCAACTGGCTGAGATGACAGGGCTTAGCGTGATGACGGTCAATGCCCTTTTGCGCATTTTGCGGGAAAACCATGAAGCAGAGATGCTTGAGGAGCTTTTGCCATCGCTTTCTGAGTCGGGAGGACGACCGGCCAGACAGTACCGCTATCTTTCCAATCGGCATATGGCGCTTGTCTTGTCCTTTTACGAAAAGGATGGCAGGAACCGTGTGGCGGCAAGAGTGCAGAATCTGCAGGGGGAGATCATCTTCTCGGAGGAATCGGTCTGTTCGGAGGTCTCTCTGGAATTTTTGTCCGAAACCATAGGGGGCTATTGCAAGGAATATTCCCAGCTCGACGTTGCAATCATAGGGCTTCCGGGCGTTGAGGTTGACGGTGTGCTCTCCGTTATGGATTATCCTTTGCTGCGGGGACTGAGACTGCGTGAGGAACTCACCCGCCGCACAGGGCTGCCCGTCTTTTTGGCAAATGATGTCAATGCAGCGGTGCTGGGCTATGGAGCATCCTTGGGAGCCGATGCGAAGGGGGAAACTTTGGTGGCCGTTTACTGGCCCCTTCGCTATCCGCCGGGAGCGGGCATCCTGCTGAGGGGGGAACTTTATCAGGGGCGGGATGGCTTGGCAGGGGAGTTTGCCTATGCATTTTCAGAAAGGGCAGGGTATTCTTCCGGGAATCCGGTAGAGCAGGCAGCGGAAGCGGTGCTGGATTTTGTTCGCTATTGGAATCCGCATCGCATGGTGTTTTATCATGAGGGGCTGCCCTTGGAGAAGGAAAAAGATATTCGCTCCCTGTGCGCGGCTTCCATGGAAGAGCGTTTCCTGCCGGAGATCGTGCTGGGCAGGAGCCTTGACTGCGACTATGAGCGTGGTCTCTACATCATGGCCGACCGGCTTCTGAGAAAATTGGAAGAGAAAGGCGCCTCGGGGATGGTTTTATGAATGGCGCCGGCAATAGGGCAAGATCCTGCGTGTTGCAGGCTTGGCATGTGTATGGGAAAGTTATTTGAGGAGGCAGGGCGTTATGTTGGCAGATTATCATGTGCATACGGAATTCAGCGATGATTCCAGAGAGCCGATGGAGGAGCAGATCAAGCGGGCTATCACCTTGGGTTTGGATGAGCTTTGCTTTACCGACCATGTGGATTATGGCATCAAGAAGGACTGGGATGAGGGGGAGATTGAGTATCGCGGGGGCGATGGCATCGGCACTCCCGCAGATGCTTTGGAACCGCTGGCTAACGTGGATTATCCCGAATACTTTGCGAAGTTTTCCAAAATGAGAGAGCTTTTCGGCGAAAAAATCACTTTGCGCTGCGGTCTGGAATTTGGGGTACAGACCCATACTGTCGCCAAATACGAGACGCTCCTAGAGCGTTATGGGGAAAAACTGGACTTTGTGCTGTTGTCGATTCATCAGGTGGAGGACAAGGAATTTTGGACGCAGGACTTTCAGCGGGGCAGGACGCAGAAGGAGTACAACGAGCGGTATTATCAGGAAATGTACGATGTCGTGAAGTCCTTCAAGCACTATTCGGTTCTGGCGCACCTGAACCTTATCAGCCGTTATGACAAGGAAGGGAACTATCCTTTTGCAGAAGTAAGGGATATGGTGGCGGAGATTTTGAAGCTTGCCATTGCCGACGGCAAGGGCATTGAGCTGAACACTTCCTCTTGGCACTACGGTCTTTCCGACACCATGCCTTCCAAGGATATTCTCAGGCTGTACAAAGACTTGGGAGGGAAGATCATCACCATCGGCTCCGACGCCCATTCCACGAAATACCTGGCCGATCACATGGACGAGGCGAGAGCCGTCCTGCGGGATGAGATTGGTTTTGAGGAAGTATATACGTTCCGGCAAATGCAACCTGTCGGGCATAAGCTGTAAGGGATATGGTTTTTGGGCTGCATAGTTGTGGTGATGTGTGGGCGAATCATTGATTTTTCTGTAAAATAACCAAGGGGTGCAAAATCCCTGCCGAAGGGGTGCAAATGCACCCCCTTCTTTTTTCCTCAAAGCCATGTTCCATGCGGCTTCTGAGGCATACTCGTTTAACGATAGGCAGGGGGGTGCAAGGGGGTTCATCGTTAACACAGTATAGGGGGTGCATCGTTACACTGTATCAAAATGATTGGTAAAGGGGAAATTTTACTCACAATCCTCTCGTCCCTTAGCCAAGAGGAGGCGCGGAGCATTTCGGAGAACGTGACTTGGGGACTGAGAAAAAAG
>JAFSWY010000111.1 GCA_017444295.1 Selenomonadaceae bacterium
CCGGGTGCATGAGGATGAGACAGCCGTGAATCTCTTCGGGATCCAGATCCCTGCCCAGCTCCATGGACGCGGCAATCCCCGGATACTCGCTGCCGTGCACGCCGGAGGTGACCAGCACGGTAGGACCGTCATATTTTCCGTTGATGAAGGTTGTTGGAATGGCATTCAACGTGCGCGGCACATCAACGAGTGTGCGCAATTTGGTGCAGGGCTCCACATGAAAATTCGAGAAGCAGACCGTATGTAACATATATTCTCCTTTCTTCCAATAGAAAAAGCCCTTTTCCCGCAAGAAAAGGGCACAATCATGCTGCATAAAAAAATCCTGAACACCGCCAGGATTTTCCGCCGCAGACACATCTGCAAATCCCCATCCCCATCGCTCGCGGGTAACAGAAGCCTTGCGGGTCTTCCCCACAGGGTTCCTACGGTGATTGTCAATCAGGCAGTTCTCCTGGCTCCAGGTCATCGCTCCCCCGTGCCTTCCCAAGGCTTTCGCCCCAGTGACATAACTATACGGGTTTGCTCTCTGCTACAGTGGCGGGACCGCGCCGGATTCTACCGGACTTCCCTATTAAGTCTCTGGAACCAGCGATTATTTTCGCCCAGTTCCTTACGACACCTGATCCAATCCATATTCAACTGTAAATCCTGCAGGCAAGTCCCCACAGATTCGTGACCATTGTATCACTTCCAAAGTCCCATGTCAATCAAATTGGAGGTCTTAGAACCTGTTCAGCATCCCGCCACAGCAAGTCTGGCGGGTCTTTTTCCACCTGACTGCGTCAGCAAAAACTTGACGTAGCTCTGCTACGACTGCATTTTTGCTTCCTTGTCAGGCGAAAAAATCCCTCGCCAGCCCTACTACGGCTTAGATGCTAAACAGGTTCTTATTGCCCTCTACATCATTCCAAAAACAGTAAGTATATATTGGAATATTTGGACAAGCAATCATTTCAATCGAAAATAATCTTCTTTCCTATTATTTCATATTATGATATAATTTCCTAAAAAACCTCAGCAGAAATGGGGACATTTCCATGGGTGACCATCCTTCAAATAAAAAAACCAAGAATTCCTTTGCGTCATTCCTTGTATGGCAGCAAAAGCCGCTCAGCCAGGAGGAAATATCGGCTTTGGAATACGATGAATGCCGGAAAATGTCCATCCGCACCAAGATCATCCTCTTCCTCGCCACCGCCCTCTTCATCTTCGGCTTCCTTTCCGTTGCCATCAGCTACCAGGTCTATATGGATTCCGCCATCCAGCATCACAAGCATATCGGAGAGGGCATGGCAAAGCTGATCGCCGATGCCATCAATCCAGGCAAGGTAAACGAATACCTTGCCCTTGGCAGTGCCGCAGAAGGATATGAAGAAACAAAACGCACATTGTACCGTATCAAGGAAACCGTGCCTGCCACCGAGTTCATCTCTGTCTACAAGATTGAAGAAGATGGCTGCCATGTGGTATTTGACCTGGACACGAAAACAGTGAAAGGAGACGCTCCCGGAACTGTCGTCCCCCTTGATGATTCCCTCAAAGAATATCTCCCGTTGCTCCTGCAAGGAGGAAACATCCATTCCATCCTTTCCGAGGACAAGGAATATGGCTGGCTTCTCAGCATATACACACCCATTTACGATGAGAAAGGCGTCTGCCAATGCTATACCGCCATTGACATTTCCATAGACCACATCCAGACTGAGGCAAGGGATTTCATCGTGAAGCAGAGCCTTCTCTTCCTCTTCATCCTCGTTGTCATCCTTTTCGCCACCTTCCGCCTTGCCAAGTACAACCTGATTCTTCCCATCAACACCATGGCACATTCCGCCGGCATATTCGCCTATCACACCAAGGAAGCTCTGGAGAAGAGCCTGGAAAGGATCAGCAAACTCGATATACGCACAGGGGACGAGGTAGAGAACCTGTACCGCTCCTTTGTCACCATGACGAGAAACAGTGTCCGCTACATGACGGATATCCGCAACAAGAGCGAGACCATCGCCAAGATGCAGACCGCCCTGATCCTGACCCTCGCTGACATGGTGGAGCGCCGGGACAAGAATACAGGGCAGCATATCAGAAAAACGGCATCCTATGTGAAGATCATCGCGGAGGAAATGCAAAGAAAAGGCATCTATCCGGAAATACTGACTGACAACTATATCCAGAACATGGTGGAATCTGCACCGCTGCATGATGTGGGGAAGATCACCATTCCCGATGCCATCCTTAACAAGCCCGGCAAACTGACCGCGGAGGAATTCGAGCTGATGAAGTCCCATTCCACTGCCGGAGGGAAAATCATCGACACTCTCATCGAGACAGTTCCCGACTCCGATTACCTGTACGAGGCAAAGAACCTCGCGACATACCACCATGAAAGGTGGGATGGAAAGGGCTATCCCGCAGGGCTCTCCGGGGAAGGAATCCCCCTTTCCTCGCGTATCATGGCCGTGGCAGACGTTTTCGATGCCCTGATATCGACACGCAGTTACAAAAAAGGCTTCCCCTATGAAAAGGCTCTTGAAATCATCCGGGAGGAAAGCGGCTCCCACTTCGACCCGAATGTCGTCGATGCCTTCCTCGCATCCAAGGACAAGATATTGGCTATCGCAGAAGAATTCCATGAAATGGA
>JAFSWY010000112.1 GCA_017444295.1 Selenomonadaceae bacterium
CATCGTTTCCCGTGCCGAGGAAACCTTTGCCCTGCCGGAAGGCAAGGCGTTCATGGAGGAATGGGGCGTGTCGGACACGATGGAGGCCAAGGCTTTTGTGACCTTGGGCTACCATGCGGGAGACTATCCTATGGGCAAACCACGCAAAAAGTGCCGGAATATTGTGATTGAGTAGTTTATGGGGGAGACTTTTCGATGAACTTGATTAAAGGAATGCATCACGCTGCCTTGCGTTGCTGCGGCAAAGCCGAGATGGACGCTGTCATCACATTTTATTGTAACGTGCTGGGCATGAAGAGACTTCGGAGCTGGGGCGAGGACACAGAAGCCGGCGCCATGCTGGATACGGGCAGCGGCGTGATTGAGCTCTTTGCCAACGCCGAGCCGGGACGCAAGCCCGGACAGGTTGACCATATTGCCTTGGCTACCGACAAAGTAGACGATTGCATGGCGGCCTGTGCCAAGGAAGGACTGAAAGTCATCATGGCGCCGCAGGATATTGTAGTACCCTGCGAGACGCCCTACCCCTTGCGTATTGCCTTTGTAGAGGGCAAAGCCGGGGAAATCATTGAATTCTTTGACGAGAAGTAATAAAGAAGGGTTAAGACCATGCATTTTTCCAGCGGTATCAATCGTCCTCCTTATGAGGCCAATGACGAATTTTTGCAGATTACATCAGGTTGCAGTCATGGGAGTTGTAAATTCTGTACCTTTTACAAGGAAAGTCCCTTTTCCCTGTCGCCCATGGAGGAAATAGAAGCTGACATTAAAGAACTGGCTCATTCGGGCTGGAGATTTGACCGCATTTATTTGCAGGGGGCTGATCCCTTCATTCGCAAGACCGAGGACTTGCTGAAAATCGCCGACATGATTTATCATTATCTTCCTCGGGTGAAATCCATCGGCGGCTACGCCCGTGCGGACAATCTCAAAAACAAGACGGTAGAGCAGGTGAGACAGCTCAAGGATGCGGGCTACAACTATTTCTACTTCGGCGTGGAAAGCGGCGATGATAAACTCCTTGATCGCATGAACAAGGGCTATCATGCTGATTATGTGTTGCATGAATGTCATAAGATGGACGAGGCAGGGATGCCATGGATTGCCAACTTCCTGGGCGGTCTGGGAGGGCACGGCTGGGGGCTGTCCCATGCACGGGAAACGGCAAAGCTATATAATCAGCTAAAACCCGCCATGATTTACGCTTCGGAACTTACGCTCTTCCCTGATACCCCTCTTTCCCGTGACGTGTCGGAAGGAAAATTCGCCGAAGCCACGGAGAGGGAGCGCATCGAAGAAATGCAGGAGTTTATACGCTGCCTGATCGTCCCCACCATTTTCCGCGCCGAGCATGTCACCATGCCTGTGCGCATCAACGGCAGAGTGCCGGAAGATAAGGATGCCATGATCAGCCGTTTGCAGGAAACCATAGACGAGAACGGCGAGGAAAGGCTGCAAATGTATCGAAGCAGCGTGTACAGCCTGTAAGAAGGTGTCAACGTGATTCTCTACTTCAGTGCCACAGGCACCAGTAAATATGTGGCGGAACAAATCGCCAAGGCAACCAACGACAAGATTGTTCCGCTGAAAGAATTGGTACGACAGGAGACGTATTCCATCGCTGTGCCAGAAGGGGAAAATTTCGGGGTGGTCATGCCGACTTATTGGGAAGGTCTGCCTGCGATTTTGCTGGACTATCTGCAAAAAGTCGAGATAAATTTGGAAGGGAGCAGCCATTACTGCTATTTTGTGGCTACTTATGGATGCGACTATGGTAATATTTTATCCACGGCGCAAAGGGGATTCAGCAAGGTGGGAATTCAGTTTGACAGCTTGTATGCGGCTCGTTTTGTCGATAATTGGAGTCCCATGTTCTACCTGAAAGATGCCCAGCACAACCGCCTCGCCGAGGAAAATGGCGAGGCCGAGACTCTTACCATCATAGAGCAGATACTGCGCCGTGAAAAGGGGCACAGTTTGCCAGATCAGATGTCAAGTATCATGGCGGCGGCAGCTAAGGCAAATTACAACCGCATCCGTAAAACGAAAAACTTCCGTCTGGACAGGGAAAAATGTATCGGCTGCGGGCTATGTGCCAGACAATGCCCCCTCGATGCCATTGTCATGCAGGAAGGAAAGCCAAAGTGGGTCAAGGAAAAATGTACCCTGTGTCTCGGATGCTTCCATCGTTGTCCGGCGGCAGCGATTGACTACGATGGCGGACTGCGCAACGGGCAGTATGTCAATCGTCATGTCACGCTGGATGATTGAAAGGGGATAACGATGAATTACAGGCAAATGGGTGAGCGGGTTTACATCCGCATCGACAAAGGTGAGGAAATTCTCGCACAGATGGTGGACGTGTGCCGACAGCTTCACATATCCGCCGCGACATTTCAAGGCATCGGGGCTTGCGGCGAGGTGGAAGTAGCAACTTATATCCCGGACAGGCAGGAATTTCTGCCCCATGTGCGGAATGGTATGCTGGAGATGATTTCCCTCATGGGAAATATCGTGACCGGAAGGCAGGGGGAATTGGTGCAGCACGCCCATGCTCTCTTTTCTGCCTTTGATGAAGCAAAGGGACGTATAGACTATCTTGGCGGTCATTTGAAAAAAGCGACGGTGCTCTACACAGCGGAACTGGTTCTTGTCCCTGTGCAGGGCGGCAAGATCGGGCTGAGATATGATGCAGCTACGGGAATTGATGTCTGGGATTTGGAGGCATAGGTATGATTTGGCAAAAAATGCTCTATGGGACTGGCGCACTTCTGCTGAGTACGGCGATTCTGCTGGCGGGAAGCATGGAAATAGGCGAGGCGACTAAAGCCGGGAGCAGCAACGCACAGGATGTGCTAGTGCGGGCGCAGGAGCGTGATGCGACGTTTGCGCCCGCCATACGCTATTTTATGCAAGCGCCGGAAGCCAAGGGCAGCGATACGCCCTACGGGAACAATACGGTGGCAGGGCATTATGCGCAGGCCGGTGATGCCAGAATTTACTATGAGATTTACGGCAAGGGGAAGCCGCTGTTTGTTTTTCACGGCGGCGGCGTGGGTACGCCCTATGAAATGGGACAGATGATTGACAACTTACGAAAAAATTACCAAGTGATTGTCGTGTCCACCCGCGGACACGGACGCTCAGAAATCGGACATTCGGAGCTGACCTATGAGCAGAAGGCGAATGATATGCTGGCGGTGATAAAGGAAGTCACCGATGAGCCAGCCGTCCTGCTGGGCTTCAGCGACGGCGCATACACGGCCTACAAGGTCGCTTCCATGTACCCGGAATGCATAGAGCGCATCGTGGCCATCGGTGCAGGTACACTCAAGCCAGGTTTTTTCAGCGGGGAAATGAAGGTAGCGGATTTAGAGAAAATAGATGCAGCTTTTATAGAGCAGCAGAAAAAAATCATGCCGGAGCCGGAACGCTATCAGGAATTTTGCACGAACTATATGAAATTCTGGAGCAAAATGGAAGTCGGCGAAGATTTCCTGCGGACGATTGAATGCCCAGTGCTGTTGATTGCCGGAGACGAGGATGACCATGCGCCTTTGGTGACGATGGTGGAGGCAGAGCAGTATATCCCAAAAGCCAGCCTATGTATCGTCCCCAAAGCATGGCACACGGCATTTCTTGATAATTTTGATGTAACATGGACAGCGATAGAGCAGTTCTTGCAAACGGATAAAGCAAAGCTAATCGGCAGCAGGAAAGTGGAGTATAACAGAAAATAATGTGATATAGGTTTTTGGGGGGTGCAAAATCCCCACCGAGGGGGTGCATTTGCACCCCCTTCTATTTTTCTCAAAGCCTTGTCCCGTGCGGCTTCCGAGGTGAACTTGCTTAACGATAGGCAGGGGGGTGCAAGGGGGTTCATCGTTAATCGAGTATAGGGGGTGCATCGTTATTTTGTATCATTTTGATTGGTAAAGGCGAAATTCTACTCACAATCCTCAGCAGCCTATCGCAAGAGGAGGCGCGGAGCATTTCGGAGAACGTGACTTGGGGACTGAGAAAAAAGTTTGCTGACGGCAAATTCTCCGTGGGCTACTCCCGCTTCCTCGGCCACGACAAAGGCGAGGACGGCAATCTCGCCATCAACGAGGAACAGGCCAAGACCGTGCGGCTCATCTTCGGACTGTTCATCGAAGGACTGA
>JAFSWY010000113.1 GCA_017444295.1 Selenomonadaceae bacterium
ATATGTCACCAATAAGAAGAATTCACCCGCCTAATTGAAACCGTTTTTCAATCTTAGGATTTTCTAACAAATTTGTTGATAGTTATTTTCATTAACGGGGATGTTAGGCAAATCTCTTTTTCCTTATGACCCCGATATCATATTATATGCGTAAGGATTCAAATCCACTGGAAAACAATGAATTTGCAAAACAGGCACACCCAGTGCCGATGCTATATGAAGTGTAACCGTATCATTTGTTATGCAATAATCACAATATTTCAGAATAGCAGCCGCTTCATCTAATGTTGTTCCTGTCAAATCAACAGCATGTTCTTTTAAGTCTTCTTTGATAATGTTTCCTTGACGTTTCTCCTCCTTGCCCCCAAGAATCAAAAATATCATACGTTCTTCTGTTAAAATCAATCGCAGCAACTTTACATAATGTTGTGGCGGGTATTGCTTTCTCTTGCCTGAACCTCCTACACACACAGCACAGTATTTATAGCCATTAATATTCCTGATAAGATTTCGAGCATATGCCATACTTTTAGATGAAATCCATACCTCCATCTTTCTGTTTGAAATAGGATGTCCCGTTATAGAATCCAATACAGAAAGATCCACATCCACTTGATGCATTCTTCCCCGTTCTACATGAAGATTTGACTTTATTGTTCTTGCTCCAGACACATAACATGTCAATTCGGCAACCGAAGCAGTTCCATTACAAATAGCAAAGGCTATATGATAGCGTCTTCTAAGCAGCGTTATCGCTACTTTCACCTGTGAAATCAGTCGGGACACGTCATGGTTAAACCAGGCAATCTCACTGATTCCTACAATCTCATTGACGTAAGGACAGTTTTCAACAACCATTGAACAAAATTGTGGAACACACAGTGTGATGTAGGCATCCGGGTAAAGCCGCCGCGTTTCTCTAATGACAGCCGACGAATTGATAAGATCTCCAGCACCTCCAGTAACAACAATCAAGACAGCGGTCTGTGTATCGGTTTTCCCTCCCCCCCGATATCCCGCCTCCCAAAAAATTGGCTCCATGAAGTTTTTTAAATCTATCATTGAGAATCTCTTTTTTTCTTTCGACAGCGTAACAAATTTTTTTAATCCATTCAATGCCAAAAGATAATTCTTTTCCTCAACATACATAAAAAACAGTCCCTTTCTGCTACTTTCACATCACATATATTCTGGAATTCCCGTCACATTCTGCTTCGCATACACATACCCCAAGGCAAATCCAGTTTCGTTCACACGCACTGCCGTTTTCATCTGGCCCCACCATACCATTACCTTCCGGAGGGACTCCCTTTGACTAAGAGCCTCTGAGAATCTCTTTCGAATTTCCTTGAACTCCTCTGCGGGTACCCCCTCGGGGCTGGTGGTCATCCTGTACACTTCTTTCAGTGCATTCCGTTGAGCATCATCCAATTCAATCATCGATGATAGCCCATCGTTGGCCGGAAGTGTCAGCGGCTCGATCTCCAGAAAACTCTCACTGACAAAAGGAATTCTCATATATCCAGGGTGGAATTCATGGGCTATCAATGCCTCCTTTGGCAACCCTTCCTTTTGCAGAAGCTTCACAGCATCACGATAGGCATCGTCTTCCTCTTTCATTCCTCGAACCATATAGCCGGAAAGACCTTCTGCAAGAATATCGGCCAGAGAACGCATTGTTCCACCAATGGTAGATATTCTTGCGGCACCCAGCATGTCAATTTCATCCAACCATTTCCTGCCCACCGGCAAATCATCCACGCCCAGTTCCTCGAATACCTTCGCATAGTCGTCAAGACCTGCAGAAATATCCCCACTTCTCGGAATAATGCAAAACAGGCAATAATAGGCAGCAAGCCCTTTCAAGGACGCATCACTGACATTATTAAGAATCCTTATGGCCTGCTCCAACGCAATTTTTTTGATATCAATTCTGGGATGTGCTGCCCGATTTTTAAGCAAGTCAGAAAGCATGTCGAAACTTTTTTCTTCCTGAAGCAGCAGAGCCGTGCGATAAGCCTGATAAAGCGTATGAAGGAAACCAGGATCCTCAAAAGCTCCCAACATATCCGCTTTCCTTAATTTGGGGATGATGAGATCATTCAATTTTGATGCATTGTTCTGATACATCTCATGAAACTTCTTCAAAAGTTTTGCTTCCGCTTCCCCAACCATTTCCTTGGCAATTTGTCTGGCCTTCTCCTCCGTCACCCCTGGATAAATGGACACACAGCTTCCATTCCCGATATTGACATTTCCCATTTTTACGATGGTGGAGCCTTGACCCTGTATAGCATTGTCACCGGCGTTCTGCAGCGACTCACTGCACTCCCTGTCAAGCATCTTGACCTTCCTCCTGTTTTTGGAAGGAATTGTCTCCCGCCTCTTGTTCCTGTTCCAAATTCTCGCTCAACCCGCTTTTCTGTATCTGCACGGAATTTTTTCCTGCCTTCTGCTTCTGCCGAACTCTTCGATTACTTTTCTGCTTTTTCCCTCCAAACACAGATCTTACCAAGGAGTCACCCATTCCCACAATCCTGGCTCCCACTTCGCTTAGGGCGCCTGCACTAATTTCTTCTATGATTTCCATACTCTCAGATCCTCCATTTATTGCACAAAGCATTGCTTTCTAAACCTTCTTGCATCTTTTCCCTTTTCTGCAAACAATCCAACAAAAATCCTCTGTACACCCATTTCTCAATGAGTCAACCTCCTCTATAAGTGTTATCACCGTGATTTAGCCCTCAAACAGCGTACAACACCGTTCCCCAGGCGTTTCGGTTATAATGATGCCTCAAGTAGAGGTTGTATCCCGGATTTGCCTCACGAACCAAGAGCGGCACCTCCCAAAAGTCGCTGGTCCTGTGATACACACATATCGCCAGTTGCGGCTTCTGAAGACGCAAGAGTTCCCTTGCTCCTCGCAGTGCTGCCGTTTCAGAGCCCTCAATGTCCATCTTGATGAAGGTGACATCCTCGCCAGCCAAGGCATCATCCAGCCTTACAATATCCGCATATTGGACTTCCCCTGTCCCTGCCTTCATGATGCTGATGCCAGAACTCGGTTCGTTGTCCCCCTCGCCCTTGCCATAGGCAACTCTTCCATTCTCTTCCCCCACGCCTGCATGGTGCAGAACAACATCGTGCATCCCCGCGGTGTTCCTCTGCAAGGCAAGGAAATTCTCCCTGTCCAGTTCGAAAGCGTGGATTCTCCTGTAGTTTCCCCCAACGCTGTCGGAGAATTCCTTTACGGTATCCCCCGTCCATGCGCCACAATCTATGAACACCCCCCCCGAATTATCATTCATGAATGGTATATTGAAATATTCACCTTTACTGTACAATTCGTCCCAGCTCATACGGGATCTGGATGGAGCGATGCGGTTGATAACTGCATTCAGGTATACCTTTCTGGAATCCTCATCCTCAAACAGGTCATACGCCTCCAAATATCTGGAGCGTGTCCCTGCGAATTCCTCCCTGTCCTTCGTAAACCCAAGTTCATCATCAATGGACAAGTCCACATGTGTGACATGCCGAATCCCCATCTGATTTAGTTGTTGCTGGACAGGGCGCGGATCCCCCATCAGGATGATGACGACCAGATTTTCATACTGCATCAATTCCTTCGGGGATACACAAGGAATCCCAAGAAAGCTTTTCCCCCATTTGCCCGGATCGTTGTCCGACAGGAGATTGACATGCCATTTTTCCTTGATGTGCTTCGATGCAAAGGCTTCCTTGAAATACGTCCCCAAACCGAAGCAACATACATTTTCTGCCTTCCGCACCATGACCGCCTTGTTGAACGTCTCATTCTCCAGTGCATCATCCAATGCATCCATCAATGATTGTCTTTCATTCATATCCTCAACATCCCCTTGAATTTTATGAAAATTTTAGATACAATGGAACCAACAAGAACTCAATGCGAAAGGAGCGATTCTGTGAAGAACCATTTCACGCGCCCCATACCAAAGGGCAAACGTAAGTACAAAGACTCTCTTTTCCGACACCTACTCACGGAAGACCTTATGCGATTACAGGAACTGTACCATGCCGTGTCTGGTAAAGATCCCGGCAGGATTGAGCTCCCTACGTTGCAAGAGGACGCCTTCTTCAACGAGATCCGCAACGACATCGTGTTCCTGACGGAAACCCGGCTCATCGTCTTCTTCGAACACCAAAGCACTTGGAGCGATAACCTGCCCCTCCGCTTCCTTTGGTATCTCGCCCGGTGCTACCGGGAAGACGTAGATCCAAAAGCTCCGTACCGTAAGAAGCGCATCTATCTCCGAACACCGGAGTTCTACCTGTTCTACAACGGTAAAGAGGAGATGCCCGAAAGGTTCACAGTGCGCCTCTCCGACTCCTTCCTCACCCCCGGCGGAGGAGCCGAAATCATCGTCACCGTGATTAACGTAAACTATAATGAAGGCTTTGAGATTTTCCGAAAGTCCGCTGTCATTGCTGGGTACAGCCGTTTCACTGCGAAAGTACGCGAACTTGAAGAACAGGGACTGGACCGCGACCGATCCATAAAGAACAGTATCGAATGGTGCATCGAGAACGACATCCTCTCTGACTACATGAAGAAATACGGAAGGTGGGTAATGGAAATGATGACCTTTGAATATGACGCAGAACTAGCGATGGCAGCCGCTCGCGAGGACGGATATGACGACGGTTTTGCCGATGGCGAGGCCAAAGGCGAAGCCAGAGGCGAAGCCAGAGGCGAAGCCAGAGGCGAAGGCCGACTTTCACGACTCATGTCGCTTTTGCTAAAAAGCGGCAAGACGGACGAGGCCACGGCAGCTGCCGGAGATGACGAAATACGCCAGAAACTTTACAAGAAGTACGGCATTACATGAAACACCTGCTAACTTCTCATGCCTTGCTCCAGCCTCCCTCCAAGGGGAGGCTGTTTTCTTCGCCTCCCATCACCCTCCTGCTACCCCATAGCAAACCGTCTCGGAAACCCAGAATTCCGCGTGATGCCGGAGATATATCCTGTAGTCTCCGGAAATCTCCCGGATATGGTTCGGGATCTTCCACAGGTCCTCCATGCGGTGGTACACACAGATGGCAAGCTTTGGGTGCTGTTTCCGAAATACATTTGCCCCCCCGTGGAGGGCAGCCTGCTCCGCCCCCTCGATATCCATTTTGACAAAAGTAATCCTTTCCCCCTTGGAAAAGGCATCATCCAGGCAGACAACCCTGGTCTCAGAGGTCTCCCTGCTGTTGAACAGGCTGTAGCTGTCCGAGGAGGACATCCTCCCGTAGGAAAGGGTTCCTGTCCTGCTCCATACGCCATAGGGATGGCAATGGATCCTTTCCGCCGAAAGCTGCCCGGCTGTTTCCTCCAGATGCAGGAAGTTTTCCCGGTCCATCTCAAAGGCATCGTAACGCTCGAACCTTCCCCCTGTTGTCCGGAAGAACTCCTCCAAGGTATCCCCGATATATGCCCCGCAGTCCACCACACATTCATCTTCCCCCAAGGGCAGGATATCCTTCGGGAAATACTGGGGCAGTGTACAGATGTCCTCATATTTTCTTTGGGCAAGATGTGGCGCAACCCTCAGGCAGAATACGTTGGCAAAGACTTCCCTGGACACGTCATCCTCCAGAAGATCGAACGCATGCAGGAGCGCTTCTTTTTCCTCCTGCATTGCCTTTCCATGCCTTGCCTGCATGATGTCATCCAGAATCAAGTCGTTGAAGGTGATCAGGCGATACCAATCCGCGAGCGGAAAACTCTCCCGCACCATTTCCATGGCCTGACGCGAATCCCCCAGCATAAAGATGACGGCAACATCCTCCAACAGATGGATCTCTTCCGGTGCAATGCAGGAAAGCCCCTCATATCTCTTGTCCTGCCGAATCTTCTCCCTTCGCTCGGGGTTCCCGTCGCAAAGATGCGTCACGCCGAATCGCTCCCGGATGTTCTGCCGAAGGGAGGCATCCTCGAAATACTTTCCCAGGCCATAGACACAGACATGCCTTGCCCGCCTTGCGATCTCTGCCTTGCTGAAGGTATCCTCCTGCAAGGCAAAACCGAAGGCCTGCTCCAATTGCTTTATCAACATATCCTCACCTCCCCATAGCTCTACAAATATCGGCTAAACCCGACCTCATGCAAGATTCCGAAAGCCCTCTGAGGTTCAACTCATCTACAAGCAAGAAATTGCTACACTGTACATATCATGCAAGTGTCCTCTTCCCTTCTCTTTCCAAGGTATGCTACAATAAGGAAAAGGAGGTATTGCAACATGGAATACTGCAAAATACATACGGAAGATTCTCTGCTGATTGTCGCCATCATGAACATATGGGAAACCGAAGACAGGGGTGTGAATCTTGAGGTAAGAATCGAGAAGGACGGCGACATGGATACCTATGCAGAGTTCACGCTGCCCGCCTATCATTGCCATCATGCCTATGGCTTCAGTGAGACGGAATTGATGAAGCTTGAGAGATTCCTGCGGGACAATGCCGTCACCATATGGAGAATGGGAAAGGGTGAGATTGTTGCCGAAGGCGTTGCTTGACTATTTGGGATATACCATCTACTTCTGGCTGAACGAAGGTACCCCATTGGAACCTGTCCATGTCCATGTGTCAAAAGGCAAGCCCATGCCAAATGCCACCAAGATATGGCTGACCAAGGAAGGGGCACGGCTCGAACACAATAACAGCAATATTCCCCAAAAGGATTTAAGGGAACTCCTGGACTTCATCACCGAGAACAAGTTGACTGTTCTCGGAAGGTGGATGGACAGATTCGGGGAAGCAACACAGAAAAGGTAAGAAATTCTCACGCCTTCCCTTGATTCGTTCATCAAACCTCGTCACTGCATGCCTTCCTCATCCGGATCCCCTCCGAAAAAGTAACGTACTCCACGGGGACAAGGCCTTCTGTTTTCTCGATGTCCGGCTCCAGCCAGAAGGTCCTTTCCGGGTTCGCCGGACGCTTGCCGAAGGCAAGAGGCACGCCGGGTGCTATGATGTCCCGGAGCTCCTCGACGAATTCCCGGAGTTTTCTCGTGTCCCTGGATGCCACATGGAAGATGCCTTCTGCCGCATCGCTCTTCCCCAGGGCTGCAAGTATCTTTGCGCAGTCCGTGATATAGAGGAAGTTCCACATGTTTTCGCAGGGGGAGAGCTCCGGGGTCTCCCCCTTCCCCAAGGTGTCCATCAGGTAGCTGATCAGTGTTCCGGCATTCTCTCCCACGCCGTAGACGCTGTAGATCCTGGGCCAGAGGAAGCGGATGCCAATCTGCCTCGCCAAAAGAGTTCCCATATGGTATGCGGACAGCTTGGCCGCACCGTACATCATGAAGGGACGGGGGACAACCTCGCCCTCTTTTGCAATGCCGTGCACCACGCCATATTCTGCCTGACTTCCTGCCCCCAGGAAGCTCTGGCATCCGCAGGCTTTCGCTGCCCGCAGGGCATCTGCCAGGTAACCCAGGTTTGAAAGCTGGAGGTCAAAGTTCTCCCGGTCCTTCCCTCCGGAACCGTTCCACGCAAGGTGGAAAAATGCGTCTGCCCGGATCTGCCGGCCTGCAAGGAAGGGTTCCAGCTGCCCGAGAGGAGCCTCATGGATCTGCAGCCGGTCCTCATAGGAGCTGTTCTCTTTCTGCAGCGCCGCGAGTTTCTCTCTCTTTCCCGACATGGGGCGGATAATCGCATGGACCTCATCTCCCTGTTCCAGGAGCTGGCGGCACAGTGCCGTGCCTATAAACCCTGTTGCGCCTGTCACGATGCAGCACTTCATTTGTCCCACTTCCTCAATGCCTCATACTCCTCCCTGTCCAGGAGGGGTGTCATGTCATCCAGGGGACGGCTTGCCATCTGCCCGTCCTCCCTCATGTAGTTGGCCTGCTTCGGCAGGATGGGCTGGGTGATGTCCGTACGGGCCACACAGACCACGGGGCCATCCATGTCCAGTGCCTTCTTCACCTGCTCCTTGATGTGTGCTTCGTCCTCGATGCGCAGGGAGGGGATGCCAAAGGCCCCCGCAATCTTCCCCATGTCCGGCAGGGTCAGGCCGCTTTCCTTGGTACAACCGGTCAGGCGCCCCTTGAAGTTCCCCTTCTGGGAGCCATAAATCATGGCATAGCCCCGGTTGTCGGAGATGAAAAGCTTGATGGGCAGATGGAGGCGGCGGATCACTTCCAGTTCCTGCATGTTCATGGCCGCGCTCCCGTCCCCCGTGAGGCAGACGGTTCTCCGTCCGGAAGCGATGCAGCTCCCTATGCAGGCGGGGATGTCATACCCCATGGCAGCCAGTCCCTTTGTCAGGAAGGAGCGCTGCCCCTTCTTGATCCGCAAAACTTTCATCGTGATGTCCACCGTCGTCCCGGAGCTGGTGAACTGGTAAACATCCTGCCCCGTCATCTGCCGGGAAATCTCGTCAATGAGGCGGTAGTTGCTCACATATCCCCTTCCCGGCTCCTGTTCCGGAAGAAACACGGGATATCTTTCCGTCATCTCCCTGCAGTGCTCCAGCCATTTCCCCGAGTTCTTCCAGGAAAGCTCCTCCTTCCGTGCCAGAAGGGCACGGAGAAAGGCCCCGGCGTCGCACCGGATGGGCAGATCCGGATGAAGGTTCTTCTTCCGAAGTTCCTTCTCGTCGATATCCACCATCACATGGAAGGCATTGCCCCAGAAGCTCTGGAAGTTGTAGCCGGTATTCAAAAGCCCCAGCCGTGCCCCGATGCTCAGCACGAAATCCGCATGCTGCCCGATAATGTTCGCCGCACGGTTCGCCACGATGCCCGGGCGCCCGAAGAAGAGGGGATGATCGTCCTCGATGAGGTCCAGCCCGTTCCAGGAGGTCTGGACGGGGATACCGAGATGCTCATAGAGCTCCCTTGCCTCCTCCGCCGCATGGGCCAGACGGATGCCGCTCCCAAGGAAGAGAAGAGGCCGCTTTGCCTGCCGGAGTCTTTCGATGACCTGGTCGATGGCCTTCGGCTCTGCCGGACAGGAGGGAATCCCTTCCCCGTCGAAGCCGCGAAGCTCCTCCTCTGCAACCTCCGCTGCCTGGACATCCAGGGGGATGTCCAGCCATACGGGGCCGGGACGGCCCTCCATGGCGATGGCAGCCGCCTTCCCGATCTCATAGCGCACCTCTTTCGGGTCGTCCAGCCGCACGGCGTATTTCGTGTAGGGACGGGCCATGGAGAGGATGTCCACTTCCTGGATGCCGAACTGCCGGGGAGGGGCATCCGTCCTCTCCCCGCCAAAGGCATGCTCCCGCAGATCCTCCCGCTTCACCTGCCCCGAAAGGAAGATGACGGGGCTGGACTCCATGTAGGCCCCCGCAAGCCCCGTGAGGGCATTCGTTCCCCCGGGGCCGCTGGTCACCAGGCAGACGCCATAGCCTTCCCGCATTCTCCCATAGGATTCCGCCGCGATGGACGCCCCCTGCTCGTGGAGCATGCAGACGCCGGTGAGGTCCGAGTGCCCGAGGGCATCGTTGAGATGCATGGCACCGCCGCCGGAAACGTAGAACACATGCTCCACGCCCAGGTTTCGGATGGCCTTTATCAGGAAATCTGCTGCCCTCATGGCCGCACCGCCCCATGGATGACGCGGACCATCTCTTCCAGCATCGGTTCCGTAAGACCCGGATGGACCCCCACCCAGAAACTCTTCTCCATGACCCGGTCGGTCACCGCAAGGCTTCCAACGACGCGGTAGTCCGTGCCTTCCTTCAGGCTCTGGAAGGCGGGATGCCGGAGGATGTTCCCGGCGAAGAGGTTCCTGGTCTGCACGTTGTGCTTCTCGATCGTGGAGACGATCTCATTGCGCGTTTTGGGGCAGGTGTCCCGCACGGTCATGATGAAGCCGAACCAGCAGGGATCGCATCCTTCCCCCTTCTCGGGAAGGATCAGCACATCCGACAGGTCCTCCAGGTTCCGGCGCAGGTATTCCCAATGGGCCCGGCGTTTCCTCACGAACTCCGGCAGCTTCTCCAGCTGGGCGCAGCCGATGGCCGCCTGGAGGTCGGTCACCTTCAGGTTGTAGCCCAGATGGGAGTAGACGTATTTGTGGTCATAGCCCTTCGGCAGGGTGCCGAACTGGCCGTCGAAACGATGGCCGCAGAGGTTGTCCTGACCGCCGGAGCAGATGCATTCCCTGCCCCAGTCCCGCAGGGAGCGGACGATCTTGTGGAGCAGCGGGTTCTTCGTGTAGACTGCGCCGCCTTCTCCCATGGTGAGCTGGTGCGCCGGGTAGAAGCTGCTGGTGCCGAGGTCGCCCACCGTGCCGGTGAGCTTCTTCTCCCCCTGATAGGCATAGGTGCCCCCCAGGGCATCGCAGTTGTCCTCGATGAGCCAGAGGTTGTGCCGGTCGCAGAACTCTTTGAGCGCGCCGAGGTCGAAGATGTTCCCCAGGCTGTGGGCAAGGATGACCGCCCTGGTCTTTTCCGACAGGGCCTCCTCCAGGCGGGAGGTATCGATGTTGTAGGAGGGGATGGCAATGTCGACGAAGACCGGGACTGCCCCGCACTGGACGATGGGCGCCACGGTCGTGGGGAAGGCCGCCGCCACGGTGATGACCTCATCTCCCCGCTTCATCTGCCGCTCCCCCAGGAGAGGGGAGGTCAATGCCGCAACCGCCAGAAGGTTCGCGGAGGAGCCGGAATTGACCACGGAGCAGTAAGGGACGCCCAGGTAGTCGGCGAAGTTCTGCTCGAAGGTCCTGGTGTATTTCCCTGCGGTCAGCCAGAATTCCAGTGCCGCATCCACCAGGTTCACCAGTTCCTGCTCGTCATAGTTGCGCCCCGCATAGTTGATGCGGTCCCCCGGCCGGAAGGCCTTCTTCTCTTTCTGCGTATCCTTGTAGTATTCCCTGACGGAAGCCAGGATCTCATCTCTGGTCATGTGACGCCTCTTCCCTTCCCTTTTCTTCTAAATGACGCTTACAGCATATAACGGCAGTCGGCCACCGGCTTGCTGCCCAAATCCTTCACGGAACGGAACTCCTCCCATGCCGTCACGATGGCGAGGACATCCGCTGCCTGATACACCTCTTCTGCAGATCCCATGAACCGGAGCCGGAGGTCCGGATAATGCCACGCGAATTCTTCCATGGCCTCCGGGTCATAGGCACAGAGGTTTTTGTAGCCCATGTCCTGCAGGGCATGGAGGATGCGGGCCGCCGGTGTGTCCCTCACGTCGTCGGAACCGGGCTTGAAGGAGAGTCCCAGGATGCCAATGGCAGTGTCCTGCGGCCTCCCCTTCACAATATTTTTCGCAACGGTTTCCGCCCGCCTGTCGTTCGTCGCGATGACCTCCCGCAGGATGGGCAGCTCGCTGCCCTTGGCCCTGGCCTGGGCCAGCAGGGCATTCGTGTCCTTCGGCAGGCAGTAGCCGCCGTAGCCGCACCCCGGGTACACGTAGGAGGTCATGGTGCAGCCGCCCCACCGCTTGTCCATGTGCAGGATGCGAAAGGCTTCTGCTGTCTGGATGTCCCCTATGGTATCGGCCAGCTGGGCCATCTCGTTGGAATAGCTGACCATGGTTGCCAGCAGGGTGTTCGAGAGGTACTTGATGAACTCCCCGGTCGTGGGCGTGACGCATTTGATGGGGATGCCCATGGGCCGGTAGAGGTCTGTCAGCACCTTCCTGGAGCGCTCCTCCGATACGCCCAGGACGATGCGGTCCGCGCCCAGGAAGTCTTCCCAGCAATGCCCCTCCCGCAAGAACTCCGGGTTGTTGGCAATGCCGACCTGCTGGAAGGGCTTTTTCCTCCGCTCGACGTAGGGAAGAATTTTTTCTGCGGTCGTGGAGGGCGGGATGGTGGATTTTGTCACCATCACCCGGAACTTCCCGTCCCGGATGGCCTCCAGTGTGGTGTCGATGGCAGAGAAGAGATAGGAAAGGTCTGCACTGCCGTCCTTCCCATAGGGAGTGCCGACGCAGTAGAAGATGCAGTCGCTCTTTGCGATGGCCGAAGGGATGTCCTCGGTCACATGGAAGTTCTGGTCCAGGTGCTTCTGAAGGGCTTCCTCCATGCCCGGCTCCAGGAAGGGGAGCTCCCCTTTCCTGAGTTTCTCTTTCCGTTCCTCGTCCACATCCACGCCATAGACCCCATAGCCGAGATGGGCAAATCCCAGGGCTGTGGTAAGGCCTACGAAACCAAGCCCGAATACTGTCACCATATCCTCTGTTCCTCCGGGCTTTCCTTCAGGAATCTGAGGAAGCGGCGCACGCCTTCCTCCACCTCGATGGTGGGGTGGTAGTCCAGGATCTTTTGTGCCTTGTCGATGACCGGGCAGCGCCGCTGGGGGTTGTTGGTCAGGTAGTCCCTGTCCTCCGATACCGCATGGCGGACGGTTCCCCGGTAGTCCAGGATCTCCTCGCCGGCCTCCCGGTAGATGTCTGCCAGGCGGTCAATGGAGATCTCGGGGCGGTCCATGCCGATGTTGAAGTAGTCATAGGTGCCGTGCAGCAGGACCTTCAGATAGCCGGCTGCGGCATCCGCGATGTAGCAGAAGGTGCGCATGGGGGCGCCGCTGGAGAGGATCTCGATGTCCCTTCCCTCCAGGACGCTTTGGGCAAAGTCCGCAGGAACCCGCCGGTCGTTGAGCTTCATGCCCGGCCCGTAGTTGTTGAAGGGGCGCACCACGCCGATGGGCATGCCGTACTCCTGCGCGAAGAGGCGGCACATGGTCTCGCCGAACCGCTTGGACTCGTCGTAGCAGGCCCTGGGGCCTGTGGCGCTGACGTTGCCGTTGTATTCCTCCGATGTGGGGACTGCCTCGGGAGGCGGGTCCCCGTAGAGCTCGCTGGAGGAGAAGAAAAGGAAGCCCTTGAGCTTTCTTTCCTTGTAGAACTCGAAGAGCCGCCGCAGCCCCCAGACGTTCGCGTCGATGGTGGCAATGGGGTGCTTCCGGTAGAAGGTCGGGGAGGCGATGGATGCCATATGGACCACCAGGTCTGCCTCCCCGGCCTCCGGAATGTCTTCCAGGCGGTCATGGATGACATCATATTTGCGCACAAGAAAACGCGGGTCCCCGGAGATTTCCGTCTGCCATCCCGGCTTCCCCAGCATGAAGTTGTCCAGGCAGAGAACCTTCCGCAGGGACAGCTCCTCCCGGAAGCGGTACAGGAAGTGCACCAGATAGAAACCAAGGAAGCCCGCGCTCCCGGTCAGAAGGACCGTGCTGCCGGAAAGTTTCTTCCGCTCTTCCTCCGACAGGCATCCATAGGTATGCTGCAGGTCCTTCTCCAATTCGTTTGTGATCATCAGGTATCAGTCCTTCCAGCGCATCCAG
The DNA here is from genome assembly GCA_017444295.1 of Selenomonadaceae bacterium. Lineage (GTDB taxonomy): Bacteria > Bacillota > Negativicutes > Selenomonadales > Selenomonadaceae > UBA3796. Next base: position 13,289 of record JAFSWY010000113.1, read on the forward strand.
GGCGCCTTGTCGTGTTCTATGAGATAGTCCAGTGTTTCCTTGTCCCGAAGGGTATCCATGCACTTCCAG
>JAFSWY010000114.1 GCA_017444295.1 Selenomonadaceae bacterium
ACCGGAGGAGCGGCAAGGCGCTGACGATTACCGTGACAAAGCCGGCGGGGCGCTTTGGTGCTGTGGAACTGGACGAGGCAACGGGAGAGGTGCATGGTTTCCGGGAAAAGGCAAGGGCTGACCAGTTCTACGTCAATGCCGGGTTCATGCTGTGCAGCCCACGGGTGTTTGATTTCCTCGGGGATGGGTCGGAAATGCTGGAGCGCGGGCCTTTTGGGAGGCTGGTGGCAGCAGGGGAGATGAGTGCGTACATCCACAAGGGCTTCTGGTCGCCGATGGACAACACCCATGACCGGGAATATCTCAGGGAGTGCGTGGAGACGGGCAGGGCTGTTTGGCTGAAGAAGGAAAGACCCTGACAAAGGGCCTATGCGGAAATGGTTCGAGGATTTGCGGAGGCGCTTGCGTTAGAAAAGCTGATGCAGGTGCCTCCGTTTTCCATGTTCCTGCATTGAAGGGAGATTTCGTGGCGGCGGGCGATTTCCAGGGCAATGGGGAGCCCCAGGCCCGTACCGTTGGGATTGGCTTCGTTTTTGCGGCTATGGAAGCGCTCGAAGATATGGGGAAGCTCGTCTTCCGGGATGCCGGGACCGTGATCGCGGATTTGGACATTCCAGCCATTTTCCGCTTTTTGGCAGGTGACCTCGATGGAACTGCCCTCGGGAGAAAATTTTACGGCGTTGTCAAGAACGGTGAGAAACATCTGGCGGAGGCGGTCGTAGTCTCCTTCCATGGGAAATACAAAGGGCTCCTTGGGACACTGCAGCCGGACATCTCTTTGCCTGGCAAGATGGGAAGCCGTTTGCAGTGCATCCTGCAGGGCATCCCCGAGATTCAATGGGCTTTTGGTGATGTTGAAATCGGCATTTTGCAGACGGGAGAGCTCAAAGAGGTCATTGACGAGGCGCTGCAGCCCGATGAGGTTTGACATCATCTGTTTCAGGTAGTTCTTCCGCTTCTCCTCGTCGGTCGCGAGCCCGGAAGATATGAGTTCCAGCGTGCCGCGCAGGATTGTGATGGGGGTGCGGAGTTCATGGGAGATGTTTGTGATGAAATCCTGCCGCATTTGATGCAGCCTTGCCCGTTCCCGGCTGGCCTTGCCGAGACGGGCAGCGAGAGTGTCAAGGCTGCGGGCGAGGGAACCGATCTCATCTTCCTGATGGATGTCGGAACGTGCCGCATAGTTTCCCCCGGTCAGTTCGGCTGCCAATCGTTCCATGTGCTGGAGCGGACGGACGAACCGGCGGGACAGGAGGGAGGCCAGCAGCAGGGAGAGGAGGAGCGCGGCCACAAGGCTGATGGCGAGGAGCCGACGGCTGTCCTGCTGCGCTGCATTGAGGTCTTTGAGGGTGCGGTGCAGAAGAAGCGCACCGATGACCTGCCCGCTTTTGTCATGGATGGGTACGCCAATGGTGGCAGAGGGTTCGGACAGCAGTGGGCTGAAATCCTCGCTGATGCCTGTTTCCCCAAGGAAGACCTGCTCCAACATCGCATCGGCTTCCTTGGGAAGTTCGCTGTAGCTGGTTGCAGTTTCTGTTCCGTACAGGATGAAACTGCGATTTTTGGCATCGACCAGCCATACCTCGCCATGGGCAAGGGTATTGAGCTCTTTGAGGTATTGCCCGATGGGAAGTGGGGATTGTGCTGCATCGGAGGCATCCCGGGGGAGCGTGTCCCGGAAGGTGCGGCGGCAGTACATATGCTGTGGGCCGGTGTCGGATGACGGAGGGGGTACCTGCGCAGCGCTGTCCTGTATCATGCGCCTATGGCGCCCCATTCCGTGATGTCCCTGATAGGGGATTTCCGCCATTTCGGAGGGCTCTTCTGTTCCGCCGAAGAGAAGATCGGCCCGTGGATGGCTTTTGATGACTTCTGCCATGGATTGGGCATGGTGCCTGAGTTCCCCTGTCTGGTGCTCCTTGAGATACTGCAGGAAGAGCATGTGGAACAATCCCCCGAGAATCATGGCAAGGGACAGGAGAGCCAGGGAGAAGTACAGGAAAAGACGAAAACTCATGCGATGTTTCATGGCATTTCCTCAAAGGCGTAGCCCACACCCCAGATGGTCTTGATCTGCCATTCGGGGTGCGGGAATTTGTCCAGTTTTGCCCGCAGGCGTTTGATGTGGGTGTCCACCGTGCGGGTTCCGCCCACATAGTCCCATCCCCAAAGCTGGTCGAGGAGCTGGTCCCGGGAAAAGGCGCGCCCGCGATTTTCCATGAGGAGCCATAGAAGATCCAGCTCTTTTTTTGTGAGAGGGATAGGATTCCCTGCCATGGATGCCTGGCAGGCGCCAAGGTTTACCGCAAGGGTTCCGCAAGCCATTGCAGGGCCTGCGGATGCGTTCGTTCCTGCGTTTCTGTCCAGGCGGCGCAGCACGGCGCGCGCCCTTGCCATGACCTCGGCAGGGGAAAAGGGCTTCACGATATAGTCGTCTGCACCGATGTCCAGTCCCATGATGCGGTCATGGTCCTCGCTTCGCGCCGTGATCATGAGGATGGGGACATTGGATTCCGAGCGGATTTCCCTGCAGACGGAAAATCCGTCTTTTTCCGGCATCATCACGTCCAGCAGGATGATGTCGAAGGCAGCGGCGTGGAAGGCGCGGAGGGCCTCTGTGCCGTCGGATGCTGTTGTTACGTCATATCCCTCCGCTTCGGCGAAGGTCCTCAGGATATCGGTGATTTCCGCATTGTCGTCAGCGATGAGCATTCTTGCCATGGGGTATGCCTCCTGATGATGTCATTTCTTATCTATATATATGATAGCAAATAATTGTGACAATACCATGGCGAAAATAAATTTTATTTTTGATAGTTTTTTCATGTAGATAAGGTAAAATCTCTAGCCGTAATTGCAAAGCTGTGATACAATGAATTAGTTCTTGATGGAAATTTTTTTGAACTTATGCTTTCCGTGCTGAAAGGAGTTTTTTTACAAAATGTGGAGTATTTTTGGTGGATTGTCTCACGATATGGGTATTGATCTTGGAACGGCCAATACCTTGGTACATGTGAAAGGACGGGGAATTGTCCTGCGTGAGCCATCCGTTGTTGCGATAAAGAGCGATACGGGAGATGTCCTTGCGGTTGGCGAGGAGGCCAAGCAGATGATCGGGCGCACACCCGGGAACATCGTGGCGATCCGTCCGATGAAGGACGGCGTCATTGCAGACTTTGACGTGACTCAGGCCATGCTGAAGTATTTCATCCGCAAGGCGATGAACACGAAGTCCTTTGTACGCCCCCGTGTGGTTGTGGGCGTTCCCTCCGGTGTCACCGAGGTCGAGAAGCGTGCCGTCATCGATGCGGCGCAGCAGGCGGGTGCCCGTGAGGCGTATCTCATTGAGGAGCCCATGGCGGCGGCCATCGGCGCGGGCCTTCCCGTGGAGGATGCCACGGGGAGCATGGTGGTGGATATCGGCGGCGGCACGACGGAGATTGCCGTCATTTCCCTTGGGGGCATCGTGACGAGCTGCTCCATCCGCATCGGCGGCGATGAGATGGACTCTGCCATCCAGCAGTACATCAAGCGCATGTACAATCTCATGATTGGCGAGCGCACGGCAGAGGAGATCAAGATCACCATCGGTACGGCCATTGTCACGCCCGATGTGGACAAGCCCATGGATATCCGCGGGCGTGACCTTGTGAGCGGCCTTCCGAAGACCTTGACCATCCATGCACAGGAGATCCGTGAAGCGCTCAACGAACCCATCTACAAGATCATCGATGCGGTGAAGGGAACCCTGGAGAAGACCCCGCCGGAGCTGGCGGCTGACGTCATGGACCATGGCATCATGATGACGGGAGGCGGCGCACTTCTTTCAAATCTCGACAAGCTCCTTTCCCATGAGACGGGCATGCCTGTGCTTGTTTCCGAGGATGCACTTTCCTGTGTGGGAGAGGGTACGGGCAGGTCGTTGGAAAACATTGAACTCTTGAAGCGCGTTGTCATGACCTCGAAGAAGCTGAAGCAATGAGCAGAAGGGTAAGGCGGGACAAGAATTCAAGCCGCAAGGTATGGGTGCTCATCTTTGTCCTTGCCAGTATTTTCTGCATTGTATTTCTGGCAGCGCGGGGACGGTTTGAGCCTGTTGTGAGCAGCCAGGCGGTTTCTTTAGTGCTGGCGCCTTTTCAGCAGGTGGTTTCCTGGGTGGGGAGCCAGGTGAACTATGTGACCTCCAATATCTGGGAAATTGCCACGGAGCACCAGCAGAACAAGATGCTCAGGAGCGAGGTGGAACAGCTTCGGGCGCAGAACCTCCAGGCCAGCGAGTTTGCGGCAGAAAATGAGCGGCTTCGTGCCCTTCTGGGCTATAAGCAGTCCGCGACGCAGTTTGATCTCGTGGCGGCCCGCGTCATCGGGCGGGAGGCGGCGACCTGGTCCAGCATGATCGTCATTGACCGCGGCACATCCGATGGCGTGCGGGAAAATATGGCAGTTGTGACAGAGAAGGGCCTGGTTGGGCATGTTATGGAAGCTGGCCTGAAATCGTCAAAGGTACAGCTCATCATGGATCCCCGTTCTTCTGTGGGAACCTTGGTACAGCGTCCGGAATCCAGGGTAACGGGTATCGTGGAAGGGGATATGAACGACCCGACGATGCCACGCATGGTGAACATTCCAAAGACTGCCGATGTCCAGGAAGGGGATGTCATCGTTACCTCCGGGTTCGGCGGTGTCTATCCAAAAGGCATTGTCATTGGAAAGGTGACCGCTGTGAAGAATGAGTCGGGAGGGCTTTTGAAGTATGGTGTGATTGAGACATCCGTCAATTTCCAGAAATTGGAGGATGTGGCTGTCATCGTGCAATCCAGGGAGGCGCCTCCGGAGCCCTTGAAACCGCCGGCACAGACACCGGGAACGGAGTCCGGGACTGCGTCGCAGACAGGTGCGGAACAATGAAAAAATTCGGGAAATGGGTTGCCGGTGTTATTGGCCTCTATGTGTTGCAGACTTCGATCCTGCCGCTCATCGCCTTTCATGGAATTTCCCCAAATCTGATGCTGTTGCTCTCCGTGTCCTTTGCATTCTTGCGGGGACCCTACTATGGGGTGCTCATGGGGTTTTGTGTCGGACTGATGCAGGATTTGGCGACGGGAACTTATTTTGGCATTGACGTGTTCAGCTATATGCTCATCAGTTTTATTTGTGGAAAATTTTCGAACCAGGTGTTCAAGGATCAACTGTTCCTTCCTGTTCTGGCTTCTGTGGCCGCTGCACTTTTGCATTATTGTATCCTGGCGGCATTTATGTTCCTTTTGGGATATCGTTTCAACCTGATGATGCATGCACAGAACACATTGCTGCCGATGATGTGCTGCCAATTTGTCATGGCTTATCCGATATATAAGCTGGTGTGTTGGATGGACAAGTACATCAGGGATGGGAAATAGGATTGCCTCCAAGGGCACTTTCTTTTGAAAGTGCCTTGGCTTTGTGTAGGGGAGATATTCTTGATGGAGAATGAGGAATACGAAGGGCGCATCAAGGCGCTTGGCATTATGGTCGTCATGGTGATCGCTATCCTCATGGCTCGTGTGGGATACCTTCAAGTTTTTGATGGCGAGTATTACGCGAGTCTTGCGGATGGCAACCGCATCCGCATCATTCCTTCCATGGCGCCGCGGGGGACCTTTTACGATCGCAATGGGGAACTTCTGGTGACAAACCGGCCGGGCTTTACGGTATCGCTTTTGCCGCTTACCGCTCCCGTCTCGGAAGATGTTATCGAGAGGCTTTCACAACTCCTGCATGTCCCGGTGAAGGATATCCATGTGAAGGTTGATGCCCACAGTGGCTTTGACCCCATCCGCATCAAGCAGGATGTGACCTCGGATATCGTGTCCATCATTGAGGAGCAGAAAAATCTGTACCCGGGAGTGGTGATCGAGGTCCAGCCCATCCGCAATTACATCCTGAAGCAGGAGGCAGCACACACCTTCGGGTATGTGAGCGAGATCAGCGATGAAGAACTGGAGAGGCGCAAGGATGAAGGTTACAAATCCGGGGATATCATCGGGAAGTTCGGCCTTGAGAAAATCTATGACAAGGAGCTTCGCGGCGTGAACGGCGGCGAGCAGGTGGAGGTGGATGTATCGGGAAAACCCGTGCAGATCCTCGGCATCAAGGAGCCGGTTCCCGGAGCGGATCTTTACCTGACGATTGACAAGAACCTCCAGATGGCGGCGGAAAAGGCCGTGGATGACCAGCTGGCATTGATTCAGGCCCATGCGGCAGCCGCAGTGGTTCTGAATCCCCAGACCGGGGAAGTGCTTGCCATGGTGAGCCGTCCCGCCTTCGACCCGAATCTCTTTGCCCACGGGATTTCCACGAAGGATTGGAATGAAATCAACAACAATCCCTATCATCCCATGGACAACAAGGCGATTACCGGTGAGTATCCCCCAGGCTCGACCTTCAAGATCGTGACGGGGACGGCTGCCCTGGCGGCTGGAAAGGTATCGCCGGAGGAAAAGATTTTTGATTCCGGGCATCATTGGATCATTCCAAAGGGCAATGCCGATGGCGAGGCGCTTGGCTGGCTGAACTTTACGGAAGCCATGGCCCATTCCGACAACGTTTATTTCTATGAGATGGGAAACCGTCTTGGAATCGATAATTTGGAATATTATGCCAGAATGTTTGGCCTGGGGAAGGTGACGGGAATCGATCTTCCCTATGAGGCAGATGGCCTGGTGGCCAACCGGGCATACAAGCAAAAGGTATTCGATGATGACTGGTACCTTTCCGAGACCTTCGATGCGGCCATAGGACAAGGGTTCAATCTGGTGACGCCCCTGCAGGCCGCCATGGTCATGGGAGAGATTGCTGCAAACGGCAAGCGTTACAAGCCCCATCTGGTAAACCGCATCATGACACAGGACGGAAAGCTCATCAAGGAATTCCAGCCGGAACTTCTCTCGGAACTTGAGGTTTCGGAGTATGTCATAAATCTGGTACAGACGGGATTGCACGATGTCACGAAATACGGCACAGCAGCGAGGATCTTCGCAGGATTTCCTGTGGAGATTGCAGGAAAGACAGGCACGGCGGAGAATTCCCAGGGGCGTGACCACGGCTGGTTCGTCGCATACGGTCCCTTCAACAATCCAACGGTTGTTGTGGCGGTGATTGTGGAACAGGGGGGATATGGTGCGACTTCTGCCGTACCGATTGGGCGAAAGATATTGGAGGCAGCCTTTGGGCTGAACCAGCCGGTGGCAGTTCCTGCCCCGGCCAACGGTCAGGCAGCGCCATAGTCGAAACGCTAATCGGTATGTTTTGCCTATGGCAAAACTTGAACAATTGCGTTATAATTGCGTTGTGTTGTAAGTGGCTTTTATGAAAAAGGGTAGAGCAGAACATGAGTGAGGATATCGTAAAAATCAAGGGAACGAAATCTGGCTTGCAGCTGAGTTTTCATCAGGGAGCTGATTTCGAGGCGATTGAGCAGGACATTCGTGGCAAACTGGAATCCGGCTCTGGTTTCTTTACGCGGGGAACGGTGATCCAGGTTGCACCGGATGCCTTGAAAAAGGAAGACAGGGAACGGCTCAGGAAGCTGTTTTCCCAGCATGGTGTGCTGTTCCGCACGACGGATCCTGTGGTGATGCAGACTGCATCTGAGACGGCTGTGGGGTCCAAGGCGCCATCCCAGCCGGAGGAGGATGTCCAGCAGATGCAGGTGGTGAACAGGACACTGCGCGGCGGACAGGAAATCCGTGCCAAGGGTTCGGTGCTGGTATGCGGAAATGTGAATCCCGGTGCCCAGATCATCGCGGGGGGCAGTATTGATATCCGCGGCACATGCCGGGGCATGGTGCATGCGGGTGCCTATGGGGATTCCAAGGCGGTTGTCATCGCTGACCATCTCATGCCCATGCAGATACGCATCGCAAATCTCATTGCCCGCTCCCCTGATGAAATGGAGAAGACGGATAAGGCGGAACGCGCCTCCATCAAGGACGGGCAGATTGTCATTGAACCTATAGAAAGGTAGGATGTTGATATATGAGCGAAGTCATTGTAATCACTTCGGGAAAAGGCGGAGTTGGCAAGACTACGACGACGGCAAACCTTGGCGTTGGATTTGCCATGCGGGACAAAAGGGTTGTTTTGGTGGATACCGATACGGGACTGAGGAATCTTGACCTCTTGCTGGGACTGGAAAATCGCATCATGTACGACCTCATTGACGTGACGGAAGGGCGTGTGCCCTATAAGAAGGCATTGGTACGCCATAAGAAATATGAGAACCTGTTTTTGCTGCCTACGTCCCAGGTGAAGGACAAGTCGGCAGTGAATCCCGAACAGCTCATAAAGCTTTGCGAGGAATTGAGGAAGGAGTTCGACTATATTCTCATCGATTGTCCGGCAGGCATTGAGCAGGGGTTCAAAACGGCGATTGCCGGTGCGGATTGTGCCATTGTTGTGACGATGCCGGAGATTTCCGCTGTGCGGGATGCCGACAAGATCATCGGGGAGCTGAACCGTGCGGACAAGGACAGCATCAAGCTCATCGTCAACCGCATCCGTCCGCAGATGGTGGAGAAGGGCGACATGCTGGACATGGATGACATCAACGACATCCTTTCCATCGACTGCATTGGGCAGGTGCCGGACGATGAGAAGGTCGTCACATCCACGAACCGCGGCGAGCCTGTCATCGCCATGAATGATTCCCTGGCGGGGCAGGCATACCGCAACATTGTCGGCCGCATCTGCGGGGAGGAAATCCCGTTCATGGATTTCCCCAAGGATACATTCTTCACGAGATTGAAGCGTGTATTCGGCATACAGTAAAGGAGGGGGCTCTGAATGCTTGAGGCGCTTATGAAGATATTCGGCAAGGAAAAGAAATCCTCCCGCGAGATTGCCCGCAATCGCTTGAAGGTAGTCCTGGTGCATGATCGGGCGAGCATCTCACCGGAAGTGCTGGACAATATGAAGGATGAAATCATCAAGGTCGTTTCCAAATATGTGGTGATCAACAAGAATGACATGGAGATTTCTCTTGCAAATGATGATGATTCCGTGGCTCTCGTGGCCAATATCCCTGTCAGCAGGATGAAGCATGGATAAAGATGGCAGCCGGATGATTGGAAAAAGGCAGCTGGCGTGAGTGCGTCAGCTTTTCTTTTTGAGAGGATGCAAAAAGAGATATGACGAAACGAATTTTTCGGCGCATGGATTTTGCCTTGATTGCAGCTACGCTGGGCATTATCATCATGAGCCTCATCATCATCGGCAGTGCGACGCATATCAATACGCCAAGCCAGGAAAGGTACTGGTTCGTGCAGCGCCAGGGCTTGTTTGCCATCATTGATGTGGCGTTGGCTGTGTTCTTCATGAATTTCGATTACAAGATGCTGCAGGGGTATGGGAACAAGCTCTATATCTTTAACCTTGTCATGCTTCTGGCGGTTATGCTGGTGGGGCATTCGGCATTGGGGGCGCAGCGATGGATTTCCATCGGGCCCATCAATATCCAGCCCTCGGAATTCTCGAAGCTCATCATGATTATCTCCCTGGCATCCCTTCTGGAGGATCGCCTTGGGAAAATCAATACGGTCCATGACTTGCTGCCGATTGCCGCATATGTGGGAGTTCCCTTCCTGTTGGTGCTGAAACAGCCGGATCTGGGAACATCGCTGGTATTCATGGCGATTTTCTTTGGGATGGTCTTTGTCTGTGGCATACGATTAAAACTTCTTGGTGGGATCTTTGTGGCAGGGATTGCCTGTTTTCCAATTCTATGGCATTTCCTCAAGGACTACCAGAAGATGCGCATCATGGTGTTCATGGATCCCAATGTGGACCCCCTGGGATCGGGCTACCATATCATACAGTCAAAGATTGCCATTGGTTCCGGCATGCTTTTTGGCAAGGGGCTCTTTGGTGGTACCCAGAGCCAGTTGAACTTCCTGCCGGAGAACCATACGGACTTCATTTTTGCCGTGGTCGGGGAGGAACTCGGTTTCATCGGGGCTGCTGTTCTGCTGCTTTTATATCTTGTCGTTCTCTGGCGCGGCGTCCAGATTGCGAAGGATGCCAGTGACATGTTTGGATGTCTTTTGGCCACGGGCATCACCTCGATGCTGGCCTTCCATGTCCTTGTCAATGTGGGAATGACCACGGGAATCATGCCCGTCACGGGAATCCCGCTGCCCTTCATGAGCTATGGGGTAAGTTCCCTGACGACAAATATACTGGCGATTGCGGTCTTGCTCAATATTCAGCTGCGAAAACAGAAACTTCTGTTTTAAATGGTATATCATAGAGATGGAGGCGCGGAAAGGATATGATACAGCTTTCGCCGGAAATTCTGCAATCGGTGACGAAGCCGACGCGGTACACAGGCGGGGAATGGAATGCCGTCCATAAGGATCGGAATGAGGTGGAATGTTCCTTTGCCCTGTGTCTGCCGGATGTCTATGAGGTCGGGATGTCGAATCTCGGGCTCGCCATTCTCTATGAGATTCTCAATCGCCGGGAGGATACGGCAGCGGAACGGGTTTATGCGCCCTGGACGGATATGGAGGAAATCATGCGGGAGCGCGGGATTCCCCTCTTTTCCCTGGAATCCCATCGTCCCCTGCGGGAGTTCGATTTCTGGGGATTCTCTCTGCAGTATGAGATGATTTACTCCAATGTGCTCAATCTGCTGGATCTGGCGGGGATTCCCCTCTGGGCAAAGGATCGCGGCGAGGACGCGCCCTTTGTCGTGGGAGGAGGCCCCTGCGTCTACAATGTGGAGCCCATTGCGGATTTCTTTGATTTCTTTGTTGTGGGCGAGGGCGAGGAGGTCCTGGGGGAGGTCGTGGATGCTTTTCGTGTCTGGAAGGGAGAAAACCGTCCCGGCGGACGAAGGGGATTCCTGGCCCGTTTGCTGGATATAGAAGGCATCTACGTTCCTTCCTTCTATGAAGCGCAGCAGGATGAAAATGGCGCTTTCCTGGGATGGAAGCCCCTGCATGAAAAGGCGAAACCTGTCATATACAAGCGTGTGGTCAAGGACATGGACAAGGTGATTTCCGTGGAGCACCCGCTGGTTCCCTATATGGATATCGTGCATAACCGCATCATGCTGGAACTCTTTCGGGGCTGTTCCCGGGGCTGCCGTTTCTGCCAGGCCGGAATCTGTTATCGCCCTGCAAGGGAACGAAGCGAGGAACGGCTCAGGAAAATGGCCCGCGGCCTCGTGGATGCCACGGGCTATGACGAGATGTCCCTGACCTCCCTTTCCTCGGCGGATTATTCCTGCCTTGGCCATCTTGTGGATGATCTCATGGAGGAATTTCGGCAGGAAAAGGTCAGTTTCTCCCTGCCGTCCCTGCGCATCGACAGTTTTTCCATCGAGCTTGCCCACCGCATGCAGCAGGTCAGGAAGAGCGGCCTGACCTTTGCGCCGGAGGCGGGGACCCAGCGGCTCCGGGATGTCATCAACAAGGGCGTCACGGAGGAAAACTTGCTGACGGCATGCGGGGCGGCCTTCCGTCAGGGATGGAAGCAGGTGAAGCTCTATTTCATGATGGGGCTTCCCACGGAGACGGATGAGGATGTCATTGGCATTGCGGAACTTGCGAAGAAGGTCGTGGACCTTTATACAGAAATCAAGGGAAAGCGTGGCGTCAAGGTCACGGTCAGCGTTTCCTGTTTTGTGCCGAAGCCCTATACGCCCTTCCAGTGGTTCGGGCAGATTCCCCTGGAGGAATTCGAGCGGAGGCAGCAGCTCCTCAAGGAGCACATCACGGACAGGGCCATCATCTTCCACTACCACGATGCGAAACTTTCCGTGCTGGAGGGTGCCCTTGCCCGTGGGGACCGGCGTCAGAGCCGCGTCATTTATCAGGCATGGAAAGACGGTGCGAAGTTCGATGGCTGGTCAGATTATTTCCATGAGGATATCTGGCGGGAGGCCTTTCAAAAATCCGGTTTGGACATTTCCTTCTACAATGAGCGTTCCCGGGAGTTTGATGAGGCGTTGCCCTGGGACATCACGACACCGGGGGTTAGCAGGGAGTTCCTGCTGCGGGAATGGCATCGCGCCATGGAAGGAAAACTCACGGAGGATTGCCGCCGCGGAAAGTGCAGCGTCTGCGGCATCTGCCAGAATCTCGGCGTGCATGTGATAGACCATGCGGAAAAAGCGGGCCGGAAAGACCCTGCCCCTGCAGAGCAGGGCGGGAAAGAAGCGCGCAGGATTGGCGAGGGGGGCGGCAAGCCCCGCACGCTCTTCAAGTATCGGGCGAAGATCTGTAAGGGGGAGGAGATACGCTATCTCTCCCATCTGGATTACGCGGCGGTATTCGAACGCGCTCTTTTGCGGGCAAAGCTGCCGGTGGCGTATTCTGAGGGATTCAATCCCCATATGAAGCTTGCCTTCGCTTCGGCTCTGGCTGTAGGCGTTGCCAGCGAGGCGGAATACATGGATTTCGAGTTGACGAAGCCCTTGTGCCAGCCGGAGGTCTTCGACAGGCTTCGAGCCCAGCTTCCCAAGGGTGCCGAGGTTCTGGAACTCAGGGAGATCCATGGGAAAAAGAGTTCCCTCATGGCAGAGGCGGACCTTGCATGTTACCGTATCTCTGTTCCCTATGCGGGCAGGGAAGAAGAGGCAAGGGCGGCGGTGAAATCCTTCAATGAGGCAAAAGAGATTTCCTATACCAGAGTGACCCCCAAGAAGACGCGCACCAAGGAGATCAAGCAGTATATGGGAGAGGCGCTTTCCTTGGAAGCAGGGGATGGCATGCTCCATATCGGGATGCAGATAAAAATTACTTCTGCGGGCAGTGTAAAGCCGGGCGAAATCCTGTTTCTGCTGCGGGACAGGTTTGGGCTGGATATTCGTGAGGAACAGGCGGATATACACAGGACTGCTCTGCTGGGCAAGGGAAAGCCGCTCATTGAGCTTTGAGCAGGAGGCGGTAACGTGAAGACGATTCTCGTGAATACGGTGCCGGAGGAGACCCGCGTGGCTGTCCTGGAGGATGGCGGGCTGCAGGCATTGGAGGTGGAACGGGCGACACATTCCCATTTGGTGGGGAATATCTACAAAGGGTATGTGCAGAACGTTTTGCCTGGGATGCAGGCGGCCTTCGTGGACATCGGCGGGGAGAAGAACGCCTTCCTCTATGTGGGGGATGGGCTTCCGAAGGAGGCCGTGAAGTCCATGCGTCCCAATGAGCGCATCCATATCGGGCAGCAACTTCCTGTGCAAATTGTGAAGGATGCCATCGGCACGAAAGGTCCCCGCGCCACGATGCACATTTCCCTGCCCGGCCGCCATCTGGTTCTCATGCCGACCTCGGCCTACATCGGCATATCGCGGCGCATCGAGGATGAAGCGGAGAGAGCACGGCTTCATGGAATTGCGGAACGGCTGTGCCCTTCCGGAATGGGGCTCATTGTCCGCACCGTTGCCGAGGGACAGGAGGAGGGAGTCCTGAAGGCGGATGCGGACTATCTTTTGCGGCTCTGGGAATCCATACAGGCGCGCTGCAGGCTGTCCACGGCTCCCTGTCTTCTGTATCGCGATGCAGATCTCATCATCCGGATGGTGCGGGATGCCTTTGCGGCAGACGTGGAGGCCATGCTCATCGACGATGCTGCAGTCTGCCAGCGGGTGAGGGAGCTTGTGCAGTACCTTTCCCCAGGTCTGGTGGACCGGGTGAAACTATATGAGGAAAGGATGCCGCTTTTCAGGAAGTATCATCTGGACGAGGAGATCGAAAAGATGGGGGCGAGGGAGATCGAACTGAAATCCGGCGGTTCCATCGTGATTGACAAAACCGAGGCACTGACCGCCATTGACGTGAACACGGGCAAGTACGTGGGGAATTCCAATCTGGCGGAAACCGCCTACCGCACGAATCTGGAGGCGGCAGAGGAAATCCTCAGGCAGGTGCGCTTGCGGGATATCGGCGGTATCATCATCATCGATTTCATTGATATGGAAGAGACGCGGCAAAAGGAAGCCTTGCTGGAATACATGAGGGACCAAGCCAGACTGGACAGAACCAAGACGAACATCGTGGACATCACTTCCCTGGGATTGGTGGAGATGACCCGAAAGAAGTCCCGGCAGAACTTCGAGAGCATCCTCTACAGCGAATGCCCCTGCTGCCACGGCAGGGGGCGCATAGAGTCCCCGGAGACCGTGAGCATCAACATCAGCCGCGATATCCGCTGCATGGAGCAGACATCCCATGCAAGATCCGGCTATGAAGTGGAGGTGCATCCCCAGGTGGCCGAGGAACTGGAAAGGAACAAGGTCCTGGAAAGACTGGAAGGAGAGCTTGGCACGGCCATTCGCATTGTCCCAAAGAAAGAGCTTCATCCGGAAGGATACTCCATTCTCTTGGGGAGCCTTTCTTCCTGAGGATAAAGAAAAACTTCGTTTTATCGGTATAGGTTATTTTATTGAAATGGGAGGAACAAGATTCTATGAGAGCAACAAACTTATATGCCCCTACTCTGCGCCAGACTCCGGCGGATGCGGAGATCGTCAGCCATCAGCTCATGCTTCGGGCCGGAATGATGCGGAAATCTGCCAATGGCATGTACAATTTCCTGCCCTTGGGATGGCGTACGATCCGCAAGATTGAGCAGATCATCCGCGAGGAGATGGATGCGGCGGGAGGACAGGAGATGTGCATGCCCATCCTGCAGCCGGCGGAATACTGGCAGGAGAGCGGGCGCTGGGCGGCCTATGGCGCGGAGATGATGCGCATGCAGGACCGCCATGGGCACGATTACTGCCTTGGCCCCACCCATGAGGAAATGATCACCGCCCTTGTGCGGGATGAGGTGCGTTCCTACAAGCAGCTTCCCCTGCTGCTCTACCAGATTCAGGACAAGTTCCGCGATGAGCGCCGCCCACGCTTCGGGCTTATGCGCAGCCGTGAGTTCATCATGAAGGATCTCTATTCCTTTGATAAGGACGTGGAGGGCATGAACCTTTCCTATCAGAAGATGTACGATGCCTATGATGCCATCTTCACCCGTTGCGGGCTGGAGTTCCGGCCCGTGGAGGCGGACAACGGGGCCATCGGGGGAGGGCATTCCCATGAGTTCACTGTGCTGGCGGATGCGGGAGAGTCTTCCATTGCCTGCTGCACGAAGTGCGACTACGCTGCCAGTGATGAGAAGGCAGAGCTTGCGGCAGTGGAGGCACCCGAGGAGGAGCTGCGGGAACTGGAGAAAGTCGCAACGCCGGGAACGAATACCATTGACAGCCTCGTGGAATTCCTTGGGATTCCCATCGAGAAAACCATCAAGGCCGTTGCCTATGAGACGGAGCAGGACGAACTTGTCCTGGTGTTCGTGCGGGGCGACCATGACGTGAACGAGGTCAAGGTGCTGCACCAGTTGGAAGGCGCATTGGAGCTCCGCATGGCGGAGGAAGAGGCCATCCGTGCCGTGGGCGGCTGCCCCGGTTTCATGAGCCCCATTGGCATCAAGGAGGGCACGCGCATCCTCGTGGATTCCACGGTCATGAACATGAAGAATGCCGTATCGGGAGCAAATGAGGTGGACTTCCATTACAAGAATGTGAATCCTGCAAGGGATTTCAAGGATGTCGTTGTTGCCGACTTGCGTTTGGTCAGGGAAGGAGATCCCTGTCCCCGCTGCGGTGCGCCCATGAAGATGACACGGGGTATTGAGGTGGGGCAGGTCTTCGCCCTTGGGACGAAGTACAGCACAGCCATGGGAGCTACCTTCCTCGATGAGCAGGGCAAGGAGAAGCCCTTTGTCATGGGCTGCTATGGCATTGGCGTCGGACGGACCATGGCAGCTGCCATCGAGCAGCACAACGACGAGCATGGCATCATCTGGCCACGCTCCATCGCACCCTTTGAGGTGGTGGTGGTTCCCATCAATGCGAAGAACGAGGAACAGCTCCGCTATGCAGAGGATGTCTATGGGGAGATGAAACAGGCGGGAATCGATGTTCTTCTGGATGACCGCCCCGAACGCGCCGGAGTGAAGTTCAAGGATTGCGATCTCATCGGCTACCCTGTGCGCATTGCCATCGGGCCGAAGGCCCTGGAAGAGGGAATGGTCGAGGTGAAGGTACGCAAGACGGGGGAGATGTTCCTTTACAAGAGAGAGACCTGTCTTGGGGAAGTCCGGAAGTTGTTGGAATCCCTGTAATTTCTCGGAGGGCTGCACATGGGAATCAGACAGAAATTGATGGTGCTTTCCGTTTTGGCGGGCATCATTATCCTGCTCATTTCCGTTTTGGGGTACCATAGCTTGAATGCCGATTTGCGTATCCCATACGTTTTGCTGACGCTGTTTGGGCTGCTCGTCGTGGCATTAATTTTCTCCCTTTGCACACGGTTTGCTGCAAATACCATGAAATCCATGGAGGCACTTGAACGACAAGCCCGGGAGATTGCCGGAGGGAACCTTGCCTTGGAAGATCTTGAGGTGACAAGCCATGATGGGATCGGTTCCCTCACGGAGTCCTTCAATACCATGCGCCAGGATTTGCGTGCCCTTGTGCAGAAGTTGCTGGATGCGTCGAATGATGTTGCAAAATCCTCGAAGGACCTCACGAAATATGTGGGACTCGCCGCCCAGGCTGCCGAGCAGATCTCGGGACTTGCCGGCAGGGTTTCCCACGACATGGTGCGGCAGTTGGAGGATGTGGAAACCATGGCTGCAAATGTGGATACGGCATTTTCCGGCATGGATGATCTTTCCACAAAGGCAACCGGGCTGGAGGAATCCGTTTCCGCATCGGCAGAAGCGGTTGCCCTGCTTCAGCAGGATACGCAAACCGTCATTGCCTCCATGGCCGATGGCGGGGCAGGGAATCCTGAGGCGGATCAGGGGGCTGATGTGGTGGAACAGTGTTTTTCCGGGCTTCTGGAGGAACTTTCGGACATCAAGCAGCAGGCCAGGGAATTGCATGGATTGTCGCAGTCCGTGGCTGACAAGACAGGATATATCATAGATACCGTGGGTTCCATTGACCAGCTCAGCCGAAAGACCGCCCAGAGCGCGGAAACCATTGAGGCATCTACGGAGGAGGAGGAATTCTCCATATTGGAAATCGTGGCTGCGGCGCAGTCCCTGGAAGATCTTGCAATGGATATGCACGAGGCGGTTGCCAGGTTCCGGCTTTGATGGTGGCTTCTTTTTCGCACGAAGTTTTGTGATATTTTTAAGTTAAATTAATAGGAAAATCCCTTGAAATGTGATATGATAGCTGGAAAGAGACTTCTTTTGGAGGTATATGATGGTTACTGATGAAACGATGATGTTTCGTTTTGGCGCTGAGGAAAACAAGGCGGAGCATATTATCCGTCATGCGTGCAAGGCAATGGAGGAGAAAGGCTATAATCCAATCAATCAGCTGGTGGGATATCTTCTGTCAGGCGATCCAGCCTACGTGACCAGCCACAAGGATGCCCGCAACCAGATCCGTTCCCTTGAACGGGATGAGATATTGGAGGAATTGGTGCGTTCCTATTTGGAGAAGGGTGAATGAAAAGGTATCTGGCCCTTGATGTGGGAGATGCCACGGTGGGCATTGCCGTAAGCGATCTCCTGGGGCTCACGGCGCAGGGTGTGGAGACAATACGCCGCAAGCGCCTGGAGGATGATCTGGGACGGTTGCAGGAGCTCATGGAGCAGTATGAGACGAAATCCCTGGTCATCGGACTTCCGCGGAACATGAACGGGACACAGGGGGAGCGCTGCGATGTTGTTCGCGGCTTTGCAGAGGAGATAAGAAAGGCAGTGCCCGATGTGGAAATCGAGTTCTGGGACGAACGGCTGTCCACGGTGGCAGCTTCCCGTTCCCTGCTGGAAGCGGATTTGAGCCGCCGAAAGCGCAGGAAGGTCATCGACAAGATGGCGGCCGTGTTCATCCTGCAGGGCTATTTGGACCGGATTGCCATGAAACGTGATTGACGAGACAGTATTTGAAAAGGTGGTTTTTATGTCAGACAAGGAAAAGCAGGTTTTGGAAGACGGCGACGATGCCATTGTTGTGGAATTCACGGATGCAGAGGGGAATTCCTATCTTTACGAGCAGGAGATGATCATCCCGGTCAATGGGGAAAAGTTTGCCTTGCTGATCGGCGTTGAGGACGAGGAGCATGAGCATGGGCACGGCTGTGGTTGCGGCTGCGGCTGTGAGGAAGGCGACGAGGATGTGCTCATCGCGAAGATCGTGACGAACGAGAACGGCGAAGAGGAATACGTGGAGCCCACCGACGAGGAATTCGAGGCAGTACAGAAGGCATATGATGCACTTCTCGATGAAGAGGAGAATGCTGAGGAGTAAGACGCAAGAATTTAGGAACTGTGCATCAATAATCACTTCATTCTGCTTGTCTGAATTCGTCATGACTGCGTTGTCGGTCGGGGACCACTTCGCCAACGGCTCAGTGTTCCCGTTGACATGCCACTGGCATATCAACCGTTCGACATAGCCCCGCTATGACTCACTCCTCCGCCTTGCCACGACGAATTCATCCGGCGCATACTGTAGCGATTATTTTCGCACAGTTCCTTAGTTGTCATCTGTGTTGGCAGATGGCAGCTTTTTCTTTTGCTTCCTTGTGTTTTTCGTGAACTTTCCGTATAATATAATACAATAAAAAATAATAAAGAAGACGTAACGTCGTAAGAGGGAGAGATGGGATTGTTTCCTAAAATGCCCAAGGCTTTTGAGGAGCTGAAGGGATTCGTTTCGGAGGTCTTTTCTGGGTGGTCTTTGGATGGTTCCATGAAGGAAGTGCACGAGCTCTTTGGGGAGTTTACATGGAAGCATTTGGCTGCGGCTGCAGGCGCTTTTTTTGTTGCGGTTGTGATTTTTCTCGTTTCCTTTTTGGGGGGAAGCAGTGGTTCGGGGACCGTGGCGGACAGGGAGCTCCCAATCTATCTGAAAGTGCGCCCCGGAATGAACGCGCGTGACATCGGTGAGGAACTGCAGCGGCGCGGTATTGTGAGCAGCAAGTACAAGTTCTGGCTCATGGCGAAGCTGAATGGCTATGAGAGCAGGTTTATCGCAGGGAGTTATGCCCTCCATGCGGGAATGGATGTGCAGGAAGTCCTTGACAAGCTGGTCCAGGGGGAGGCATCGGAGTGCAAGGTCGTCATCCCCGAAGGCTTTACTGTCCATGACATTGCAAAGCGTCTTTCCGAGGAAGGACTGGTGGAAGAGGAGGAGTTCCTTGAGAAGGCAAAGACCTTTGCTCCTTATGATTACATGGAAACGCCGGACGAGGTGAAGTATTATGCGGAAGGCTTCCTTTTTCCGGCGACCTACAAGCTGCAGCCGGATGCCACTTCCGGGGAGATACTGGCTCTCATGGCGGATACCTTCGACCAGCGCCTTACGCCCTCCATGCGCCGGAGGGCAAGGGAGATGAAACTTTCCGTTTATGAATTGGTGACTCTGGCTTCCCTGGTGGAAAAGGAGGCCCGTTACGAGGAGGATCGTCCCATGATTGCCCAGGTGTTCTTCAAGAGGCTGGAACTTGGGATGCCCCTCCAGTCGGATGCCTCCCTGCAGTATCTCATGGATGCGCCAAAGGAAGATGTCTCCATTGCGGACACAAAGATCGACTCTCCTTACAATACCTACCAGAATGTCGGGCTTCCGCCGGGACCCGTTGCGAACCCGGGAACGGATTCCATTGAGGCGGTGCTCTACCCTGCCGATACGGACTATCTTTACTTCGTGGCGGACAGGGAGGGGCATAACCACTACACCCATAACTATGCCGATCATCTGCAGGTCGTGGAGCAGGTGAGGTGATGGAGGCATTGTTGCGCGAGATGGAATCCTATGCGCAGGAGAACCATGTGCCTATCATCAACGAAGGGGCAAGGGATGCGTTTTGCCGTATTGTCTGTGAAGAAAGACCTCACCGTGTTCTGGAACTGGGCACGGCAATCGGTTACTCGGCTCTCCTCATGGCAGGCAAGGGAGCGGAGGATATCGAGATCGTATCGCTGGAATTGAATGAGGCCCGTGCGGCGAAGGCAAGGGAGTTTATCCGACGTTCTTCATACAAGGACAGGATTCAGGTGTTGTCCGGAGATGCGGCAGAGCTTTTGGGGAGTTTGCACGGGTCTTTTGATTTTGTTTTCATGGATGCCGCGAAGGGACAGTATCCGAGGTATTTCCGGCAAATCCTTCCCCTGCTGGAGAAGCGGGCGGTCATTCTGGCAGACAATGTGCTTTTTCGCGGGTATGTGCTTTCCAAAGAGAGGCCGCCAAGGCGGTTCAGGACCATTGCGAAGCGCTTGCGGGAATACATCAGGGTGGTACAGGATACGCCGGGGTTCACGACGGAAATATTGCAGGAAGGCGACGGACTGGCGGTGTCGAGGAGAAATGGGACATGATGGGAAAACCAGAGCTTTTGGCCCCGGCGGGAAATCCGGAAAAGATGAGGATGGCCTTGCGCTATGGTGCGGATGCGGTCTATCTGGGCGGAAAGGAGTTTGGCCTTCGGGCCTTTGGCGGGAATTTCTCACGGGAGGATCTGGCAGAGGGCATTGCCTTTGCCCATGACCTTGGAAAGAAGGTCTATGTCACCGTCAATACCTTTCCCCATAACAGCGATCTGGAAAGATTGCCGGACTATCTGGGCTTCCTGTCGAAAGCGAGGGCGGATGCCCTTCTGGTGGCGGATCTGGGAGTCTTCATGATGGCGCGGGACATCGTGCCGGAAATGGAGCTTCATGTGAGCACCCAGGCGAATACGACCAACTGGGCGGCGGTGGAGGGCTGGCAGAGGCTTGGCGCAAAGCGCGTCGTTCTGGCACGGGAACTCTCTCTGTCAGAAATCAGGGAGGTTCGCGAAAAATGCTCTGTGGAACTGGAG
Organism: Selenomonadaceae bacterium; assembly: GCA_017444295.1. GTDB lineage: Bacteria > Bacillota > Negativicutes > Selenomonadales > Selenomonadaceae > UBA3796. The sequence continues at coordinate 20,859 of JAFSWY010000114.1, forward strand.
ATGTTCGTGCATGGTGCCATGTGCATTTCCTATTCGGGCCGATGCCTTATGAGCAATTACTTCACGGGGCGTGATGCGAACCGTGGAAGCTGTGCCCAGGCATGCCGATGGAAGTACCATCTCGTGGAGGAAAAGCGTCCGGGGCAGTATATCCCTGTGCTGGAGGATGAGCGGGGAACGTACATCTTCAATTCCAAGGATCTGTGCCTGCTTCCCCATATCAGGGAAGTCATGGAAAGCGGTGTGGACAGCCTCAAGATTGAGGGACGCATGAAGAGCGTGCACTATGTGGCAAGCGTGGTAAAGGCTTATCGCATGGCAATCGATGCGTGCTTTTCGGAGGGGGATGCCTTCAAGATTCGCCAGGAGTGGCTGGATGAGCTGGAGAAAGTCTCCCATCGTCCCTATACCACGGGTTTCTGTTTCCATCAGCCATCGGGAGAGGACCAGATTTACGGGACATCCTCTTATGTGCAGACCTCGGATTTTGTGGGGCTGGTGCTGGAGTACGATGAGGCAGCCGGATTTGCGCTTGTGGAGCAGCGCAACCATATGAAACGTGGGCAGGAAATCGAGGTTTTCCAGCCTACGGGAGAATTGTTCCGTCAGGAATTGGCAGAGATGTACGATGAGGAAGGGGAGCCAATTGAGGCAGCCCCGCATCCACAGCAGCTGGTACGGATCCGGATGGAGCGTGCGGTGGAACCTTTTTCCATCCTGCGAAGGGAGGCCTAGAGCATGATCAATTTGCCTTTGAACCGTTTGCAGCCGGGCATGGTCATGGCACAGAGTGTTTTGAATTCCAGCGGGGCGAGTTATCTCTCCCGCGGACAGCAGTTGACGACGAGCTATATCGAGCGGCTTCGCCAGATGGGGGTCAGGGATATCCATGTGAGCTCCACCATGACATCGGGGCCGAAGGTTCCCCTGCCGGAGGACGTGCTGCAGGAGAGGACACGGGCGATTGCGGTAAAGCGCGTCTACGATATGTTCCAGCAGATCCAGGAAAAGAAGACCTTTGACCCTGTGCCCTTGGGAAAGGCATCGGCAGCCATCGTCAACGACATCATGGCCCGAAAGGGCAATTTGGTGCAGCTTACGGACCTTCGCGTCCATGATATGTATACCTTTGCCCACAGCGTGAACGTGGCGATGCTTTCCTCCCTTTTGGGAGTTCTCTGCGGGCTGACGGAGGCAGAGCTTTCGGAGCTGACCTTGGGAACCTTGATGCACGATTTGGGGAAACTCAACATCCCGAAGGAAATCCTCAACAAGCCGGGGAGGCTGGACGAGGATGAGTTCAATGTCGTCAAGAGGCATCCGATGGATGGCAGCAACCTGATCCAGTCCATGCCGTTTCCGAACGCGAAGCAGCTTGCCATTGTGGCACGGCAGCACCATGAGCATATGGACGGCAAGGGCTACCCGGACCATCGGCGCGGCGACCAGATCCACATCTACGGGCGCATCAGCGCCATTGCCGACGTGTACGATGCCCTGACCAGCGTACGCCCCTACAAGAAGGCATATGCGCCGTCGGTTGCCTACCACATCATGAGGAACTGCTCCGTCGGGCACTTTGACGAGTACCTCATGAGGCTTTTTTTCTCCAATGTGGCAATCTATCCCGTGGGGACGGTACTGGACACGACAGCGGGCTACGGCATTGTGCGGAGGGTGGAGTTCGGCAAGACGGAGCGGCCGGTGGTGTGCGTGTTTGCCGACAAGGATCTCCGCCTTCTGGACAAGACCTTTGACATCGATTTCAGCGAGACTTCGCGGGACACCATTGACAAGGTGCTGAATGACACGGAACTTCTCCACTTCATCCATGAGATGCATTTCGATCCGGCAGTCTTGCTGGTGGAGGACGGGAAGTGAAGCGGCTGGGAGGAGGAAATTTTTATGATAAGGTATTTTGGGCAGGCAAGCGGACGTGTTCAGGGCGTCGGGTTCCGTTTTTTCGTGCAGCAGAATGGGGAGGCTCTTGGGCTTACGGGCTGGGTGAAGAATATGAGCGACGGCACTGTGACCATGGAGGTGCAGGGGGAGCAGGAAGCCGTGGATGAGCTGGCACGGCGCATCCAGGCAGGAAATATGTTCATCCGTGTAAAGAACCTTTCCCTGGAGGCGAGGGATGTGGTGCCAGGGGAAGAGGATTTTTCTATTCGCTATTGAGCTGGATCTGGAATGCTTTGGATGGGGTGTTGTTCTTGAAAAAAATACTGGTACTGCATGGGCCGAACCTGAACCTGCTTGGGACGCGGGAACCTGAGATTTATGGAAGATTGACGATGGAGGATATCAACAAACGCATGGAAGAGCGTGCGAAGCGTGCCGGCGTGGGCATAGACTTCTTCCAGTCGAACCATGAGGGAGCCCTTGTGGATGCCATCCAGCAGGCGCGGGGGAAATATGGGTTCATCATCCTCAATGCTGCCGCCTACACGCACTACAGCATTGCCATCCGTGATGCCATTGGGGCGGTGGAGGTGCCCGT
>JAFSWY010000115.1 GCA_017444295.1 Selenomonadaceae bacterium
CGGTTTTCATCACCGTCATCGGGCAATGCGTCGGAGCGGGGGATTTGGCAGCGGCAAAGTATTACTTCCGCAAGCTGGGGAGGTACACACTGACAGTTTCCACAGTCTGGAATCTCTTGATACTCGCCGTCACTCCCTTTGTCCTGGAGCTTTACGCATTGGAGCCGGAAACCAAACAACTTGTGCTATGGCTGGTGCTTATCCACAATGTGTTCAATGCGGCGGCCTTTCCCTATTCGGGTGCGTTTTCCAACGGTCTGAGGGCAGCGGGGGATGTAAAATTCACCATGTATGTGACCCTTGCTTCCACCATTGGCGGCAGGCTGTTCCTCTCCTATGTGTTGGGCATTGTGCTTGATATGGGGGTAATCGGCTTGGCATTTGCAATGGCCATGGATTGGACGATACGAGGTGTCATATTCCTTTGGCGGGAACACACAGGCAAGTGGCGGGAGTTTCAGGTGATATGAGAAAGAGAGGTTCATCATCATGCGTTATGCTTTGGTTTGGTCGATTTTCTTTTGCCTGATGGCGTTAATGGCATGTCTTGGCGGTATGTTGCCCAAGGCATCTGCGGCAGGAGCAGGTGAGCACAAGATACTGGTGGCATATTTTTCTTGGAGCGGAACGACAAAACAGGTTGCCGAACAAATTGGACGGGAAACAGGAGGAACGCTGTTCGAGATTCAACCAGAGACACCATACCCGACAGAATATCAGGCATGTCTTGATGCCGCCAGCAAGGAAGTGGCGGCCAAAGCCCGCCCTGCCATACGGCCACAGGTAGAGCAGATGGATTCCTATGATGTCGTGTTCATTGGTTTCCCGATTTGGTGGTACAATGCGCCGATGATTGTTGATACCTTCTTGGAATCTTATGATTTTGCGGGCAAGACGGTCATCCCATTCTGCACCAGCGGAGGAAGTCCCATCGGTGTCGCCATGGACAAGATACGGTTGCATTGTCCGAATTCCACGGTGCTTGACGGACTTACCGCCAACCGCACAGCAGATATTCCGGCATGGATTCAAAAATTGGGATTTGCAAAGTAAGATGAAAATGTGGATTAAGAATGGGAGGAAAAGAACATGAGTGAGAAAATGATGAAAGCTGCCGTATTGACGGGACCGCAGCAGATTGAGATCAAGGAGCTTCCCGTGCCGGAAGTGCGGGAAGGAGAAATCGAAATCAAGGTATCGGCCTGTGGCGTGTGCGGCAGCGACATCCACATGTGGAAAGCCGGAAAAGGCTGGGGCAAGGACATGAAGGATTTTGTCATGGGGCATGAGTTCTGTGGCGTGGTGACCAATCCAAACGGCAGCAACTTTAAGGCAGGGGAGCGTGTCGTGTTCTGGGCAAACCTCTACTGCGGCGAGTGCGATATGTGCCGTGCCGGATTGGAGCATTTGTGCCGTGATGTCAATGGCACGAATTACATTGGGTTCGTCTGCAACGGCGCCTATGCCGAAAAATTTGTGGGCAAGGCCAAGAACGCCTACCGTCTGCCGGATTCCGTGTCGGATGTGGCCGCCGGACTTATTGACCCGCTCATGGTGGCCTACCATGCTGTGAGGAAAGCGAACATCAAGCTCGGCGACAAGGTGCTCGTGGTAGGAACGGGAATTATTGGCAACATGATTGGCGAACTTGCCAAGAAATCCGGCGCTTCCTATGTAGCCATGTCCAAGCGGAATGACCGCAAGCTCGCCCGTGCGAAAGAAGCAGGATATTTCGATGATTACTTTGATGAAAAGGAGCCGGATGTGCGGCAGAAAATGGTGGATAGAACACATGGCGGCTTTGATGTAGCCTTTGAGGTTGTCGGTGCCCAAAGCACGCTGGACACTTGCATCCACACGGTGAAGCCCGGCGGCAGCGTGGTCATGATTGGCAACAGCATGACGGAAACCATTCCCGTGAACATCAATCGCGCAGTTTTGCAGGAGGTCAGGCTTATCGGCAGCGTCTCCTGCACGCGGGAGGAATTTACTGGCACGATTGACCTGATAGCAGATGGCATCATTGACCCGGAGCGGTATGTGACGGACATTTTGCCGCTTACGGATTTGCAGCAGGCATTTGAACGGCTCACATCCAAGACCGACCCCATCCTGAAGGCCGTGGTAAAGCCTTAAAGAACAGGAGAATTGCCCTATGAATCGAAGAGAATTTGTAAAACTTGGCGGCATGGGTGTTGCGGTATTGCTTCTGGGAGGCTGCGGGCTTCCCTTGGCTGACGGCAAACCGTCGGAAACGGCAACAGCGGCAACCGGCAGCAAGGAAACCTTGCAACTTTTGCATCATGTGCAGGACGAAAATGCCCCTGCCGTCTACTTCATCAACCATGTGGACGCAGATGCACTGACCAAGGCATACGAGGCTGTCGGACGGAAGCTCACAGGGAAGGTCGGCATTAAGCTGACTTTCGAGTCGCCGGGAGGCCCCTATCTCAATCCGCAGCTCTTGAAAAAACTGCGTGATGAGCTGGATGGAACTTTCATGGATTCCAATGGCTTCTCTGCACCGCGCAATACGACGGAAGGCCATTTGCGGGTGGCAAAAGACCACGGCTTTGCGGATGTCGGGCCGATTGACATATTGGATGCCGATGGCGAGATGGATTTGCCCGTCACAGGCGGGAAATACTTGCAGTATCATCGTACAGGCTCACATTTTGCGAACTACGATTCGGTGCTTTCCATCGTAAAATTCAAGGCGCACCATATCAGGGACTATGGCGGCACCTTGAAGAACCTGACGATTTGCCTTGCTTCGACCTCCGGGAAAGCAATCATCCATAGTGCGGGACGTGATGAGCAAAGCTACAATCCCGCAGGGATGGAGGAATTCTTGGAGTCCATGGCGGATGCGGCCAAAGCAGCAGTGGATGCAAAGAAAGACCGCTGGGTATTCATCAATGTTCTGTGCGACTTAAAGCCGGACGATGATTGCTCAGATGCGGAGCCGCTGGAAGATATTGGCATTTTGGCATCCCTTGACCCTGTGGCATTAGACCAAGCCGCCGTGGATTTTACCTTTGGGGCAGCACCATCCAAGGCTGTGCGGGAAGCATGGGAGCAGAAGCATAATGTACGCCTGTTGCAATATGCCGAGGAGCGTGGCGTGGGAAAGAGAAACTATCGCTTGGTGCAAGTAGATTAAGGTTTGTAACAGAGGTGGATGAAACGGAGGTTCTCTATGAAGAAACTATGGATTATTGTTTTGACGATGCTGATGGCAATGGGCATTCTGGGCTGTGGTTCCGAATCCAACAAGGCTGAGGAAAAAACGGTAGCAAGCCAAGAACAGGCTGGAACGGCGGCGCCCAAGGGAAAAATTCTTGTGGCTTATTTTTCGGCTACAGGCAATACCAAGGCTTTGGCTGAAAAAACGGCGAAGGCTTTGGGAGCCGATCTCTACGAAATACGTCCAGAAGAGTCCTACACATCGCATGATTTGGACTATAACGATGAAAGCACTAGAGCCACGGTGGAACAGAAGGACGACAAAGCCCGTCCGGCTCTGGCAGATAAAAACGCCAATATCTCAGGCTATGAAACCATTGTACTGGCTTACCCCATTTGGTGGGGACAGGCACCACGCATTATGGACACCTTTGTGGAAAGCTATGATTTTACCGGCAAAAAAATAACCGCCATTTGTACATCAGGCGGTAGTGACATCGGTTCAAGTGCAGATTATTTGAAAGAACTTGCCAAGGGCAAAGCCGAATGGAAACAAGGGAGGCTTTTTAGCGCACAGGCGTCAGCAGGAGAAATAAAGGAGTGGTTTGACGGCTTGGGCTTCTGAATGAGGCTTAGTCGGAACTGACTAAGTGGCTTACCATTTCAGGTTAAATAAGAATTGACTTAGGGGGTGCAAAATCCGAGCTTTAGGGGGTGCATTTGCACCTTCACTTGACAAATATCAGGTACGCTTGATTTGCACATCC